>JAFRDM010000085.1 GCA_017403885.1 Oscillospiraceae bacterium | reverse complement strand
CTTGCGCTGGTCATGATTTTTGCGCTGGCCGCCTGCGGGCAGAGCGCGGCGCCCGCCCCCGCGGCCACCGAGGCTCCCGCTGCCGCAGAAGAACCCGCAGCAGAGCCCGCCCCGGCCGAAGAAGCTGCCCCCGCGGAAGAGGCTGCCCCTGAAACGGACGCGCTGGTGGTCGACCCCTGCATCATTCTGGAAGCGGACGCCGCCATGATCAACAACTACAGCCTGCTGGCCGTCACTCCCGAGGCCCCCTTCGCGGACGCGGACGGCAACGCCGTGGATGATGTGGAGCTCAACACCGTCGGCGCCGCGGCGCTGATCAACTGGCTGCTCTCGGAAGAGGGCGAGTCTCTGGCCGCCAACTACGGCTTTGAAGATTACGGCGAGTACCTGTTCTACCTCAAGGACGATCGTCCCGTCTCCGCCGCGGAGATCCCTGCGGCAACCGAAGAGACCAGACAGATCCGGATGTCCACGACTTCCTCCGTGCGCGACTCCGGTCTGCTCGACTATCTGCTGCCGAAGTTTGAGGAGAAGTACGGCTATGAGGTGGATGTCTACGCCAACGGCACCGGCAAATCCATCGCCAATGCCAAAATGGGCAACGCCGACCTGATCCTGGTCCACTCCAAAGCGGATGAAGAGAAATTCATTGAGGACGGCTTCTCCTATGTGCTGGACGGGATGAAGGATGCGCGTCTGAACTATATGTATAACTTCTTTGTGCTCTGCGGGCCGTCTGCCGATCCGGCCGGCGTGAAGGACGCGGCTGACGTCAGGGCCGCCTTCAAGGCCATCGCCGACGGCAAGTATCTCTTTATCTCCCGCGGAGACGCCTCGGGCACGCATAAGAAAGAACTGAAGCTGTGGCCGGAGGAGCTTGGCATCACCACGGAGGCGGAGAGCTTCAGGGATTACACCGACTGGTATGTTTCCGCGAACACGACGATGGGGAACTGCCTCGTCATGGCCGAGGAAATGGGCGCCTACATCCTCACCGACAAGGCCACCTTCCTCACCTTCGTCGCCAACGACGGCGTCATGGGATAAGCATTGCACCTTGATTCATACGGGAATATGAAGTAAAATTATAGCCGCGGAGCGCGTCTCCGCGGCTATTGGTTAACATGCTTCCCCTCCCGGGGGAAGAGCCCCGCAGGGGCGATAGGGGTTTTTTATGGGCTCTTCTATCCGCAAAGCGATCGAGCTGATCCTCTCGGCCGATCCGGAGCTTCTGAATATTCTCTCCACCACGGCCAAGGTCTGCCTGACAAGCTCGATCCTTGCGCTGCTCATCGGCGTGCCTCTCGGCATCCTGTTCGGAGCGGAACACTTTCCGGGCCGGAGAGTGCTGCTGGTGCTCAACCGCACCTTGATCGGCATGCCGCCGGTGGTCTGCGGTCTGCTGTTTTATATGCTTTTCTCCGGCGTCGGCCCCTTCCGGCACCTCCACTGGCTCTTTACGGTCAAACTGATGATCCTGGCCCAGGTCGTGCTGATCACGCCCATCATCGTCGGCGTCATGGAGACCTTCGTGGCCGATACCGCGCCCTCCCTGCGCGAGACCGCAAGGGGCATGGGCTTCGGCCGGCTGAAGGAATACGCCCTTCTCATGAACGAGTGCCTGTACTCCATTTTCTCGGCCTATCTGCTCTCCTTCGCCCGGGCCATCGCGGAAGTGGGCGCCGTGGCCATGGTGGGCGGCGCCATTGCCTGGAAGACAAATGTGATGACCACGGCGATCATGATGTATACCAATCGAGGCAGCTTCACGCTCGGCATCGCGCTGGGTCTCATCCTGCTGGCGCTCTCGCTTCTGGTGAACGTCGTCCTCAGTCTGATGCAGGGGAGGCTGAGCCGATGAAGACGAGTTCCTTTTCCAGGACCTACGACAAGCGCGTCGTGCTGAGCCTGCCGGAGCTGGAGATCGAGAAAGGCCGGGTCACCGCGATCATCGGCCCCAACGGCAGCGGGAAATCGACCTTTGCCAGGATCCTCGCGTCCGTCGAGCGGGCGGACGGGAAAAAACCGATCCTTTCCGGCGTTTCCGTCGGCTATCTGCCGCAGAAGAGTTTTCCGTTTCGCATGAGCACGATGAAGAACATTTTGCTCAACGGAAATGACCGTGAGCGGGCAGCGGAGCTGATGAGGACGCTGGGCGTCGAGGCGCTGGCGAGGCAGAGCGCGAAAAGACTCTCCGGCGGCGAGACGGCCCGTATGGCGCTTTGCCGCATCCTGATGCGGCCCTACGAGCTGCTGATCCTTGACGAGCCGACGGCGGCCATGGACATGGAGTCCACGCTCGCCGCGGAGAAGCTCATCCGGAAAACGTGCGACGAGCAGGGCTGCGCGCTCGTGCTCATCACCCACAGCGTTTCCCAGGCGCGCCGCATCGCGGACCGCGTGATCGTGCTCCATCGGGGGAGACTCGTCGAGCAGGGGGAAACCGAACAGGTTCTCGGCGCGCCGGAACAGGAGCAGACCAGACACTTTCTTGAATTCTACGGCATATAAGCCGGACGCGTTCGCCCCCGGCACACGGCAGGAGCCGCGGCGGGCGCTGACGTGTGGAAAAAATCCGGGCCATCCCGAAAGGGGATGGCCCGGATGGTCTTTATGTCGGGGAAAAACGCGCTTAATGGTGGCCGTGCAGCGGATAGTGGATGTGGAGCAGCTCGTGGGCGCGGCCCTTGAGCAGCTCGTCGTAGACATAGTCGAGAGCCGGGTTCTGCTGCGGGATCTTGAGCTCGCAGTTCTCATCCGCCTTGAAGATGGCCTGGCAGCGCTCCGCCTTGCGGGCGTTGGAGGCGGGCGGCTGTCCGCCGCCGCCGATGCAGCCGTTGGGGCAGGCCATGACCTCGATGAAGTCGAAGTATTCCTCGCCGCTCTCGACCTTCGCGATGAGCTTGTCGGCGTTGCCCAGACCGTTGGCCACTGCGATCTTGAGCTTCAGATCGCCCGCGGTGACTTCGAAGGCCTTGATGCCCTCAAGCCCGCGCACGCCGCATTCGGCGATGGTCTTGAGCGTCTCGGGGGAGGCGTCGTCCAGCACGCGGCGGATGACGGCCTCGGTCACGCCGCCCGTCACGCCGAAGATGACGCCCGCGCCGGTGTAGTCGCCCAGCGGGCTGTCCGGCTCGGAGTCGGGCAGGTTCTTGAAGTCGATGCCGGCGGCCTTGATGAGCTTGCCCAGCTCGTCGGTCGTGAGGACAAGGTCGATCAGGCGCTTGCCGTCCTTTTCAAGCTCGGGACGCTGCGCCTCGAACTTCTTCGCCGTGCAGGGCATGATGGCGACGGAGTAGACGTCCTCGTCCTTGAACTGCTGGCGGATCAGCGCGCCGAACATCTCCATCGGGCTGCCGCAGGTGGATACCTGGGGCATCAGATGCGGATGGGCTTTTTCCACGTGCTGGATCCAGCCGGGGCAGCAGGAGGTGAACATCGGGAGCTTCGCTCCGGTCTTGACCTTTTCGAGGAACTCGGCGCTCTCCTCCATGATGGTCAGGTCGGCGGTGAGGTTGGTGTCATATACCACGTCCACGCCGAGACGGCGCAGCGCCGTGACCAGCTTGCCGGTAATGGGCTCGGTGGCGGGCAGGCCGAATTGCTCGGCAAGGCCGACGCGGACGCTGGGCGCGTACTGAACGACCACGCGCTTGTTCGGGTCGTTGAGCATCCGCCACATCTCCGGGATCTGACGGTTGATCGTGATCGCGCCGGTGGGGCAAACCGCCGCGCACTGGCCGCAGCCGACGCAGCCGGTGTCGATGAGCATCTTGCCGAAGCCGGGGGCCACGACAGCTCTTTTGCCGCGCTTGGTAAAGTCGATCGCGCCGATGTTCTGGACCTCCGCGCACATGCGCACGCACAGGCCGCAAAGGATGCACTTGGAGGGATCGCGGGTGATGCAGGGGGAGGAGACGTCCAGCGGCAGGCGCGCGTAGGTGTTCTCCTCAAAGCGCGGCTCGGACACGTTGTAGCGGTGGGCGTACTCCTGCAGCTTGCAGCTGCCGCTCTGATCGCAGGTCAGGCACTCGGCGCGGTGGCTGCTCATGAGAAGCTGCAGCGTGGTGCGGCGGCTCTCGAGCACCTTTTTGGTGTGGGTGTTGACGACCAGGCCGTTTTTCGGCTTCATGGAGCAGGCGGCGTCCATGACGCCTTTTTCATTCTCCACCAGGCACAGGCGGCAGCCGCCGTAGATGGAAAGATTCTCGCAGTAGCAGAGCGAGGGGATATCGATGCCGTTTCTGCGGGCGACCTCGAGAACGTTGCGCTCGTCGGTGAAGGGGCATTCGATACCGTCGATGATCATTTTCTTTTCTACCATGGCTTATCCCTCCTTGATGGCGCCGACCGGGCAGTTGGCCTTGCAGGTGCCGCACTTGATGCACTTGGTCGTGTCGATGACGTGCTGGTGGCGCGGCGAGCCGGTAATGGCGCCGACCGGGCAGTTGCGCGCGCACTTGGTGCAGCCGATGCACTTGTCGGTGATCACATACTGCGAAAGAGCCTTGCAGGTGCCGCAGTGGCAGCGCTTGTCGCGGATGTGCTCGATATACTCGTCTTCAAAGTTCTGCAGCGTGGAGAGGACCGGGTTCGGCGCCGTCTTGCCCAGACCGCAGAGCGAGGAGGTCTGGATCATCTTGGCGAGGCTTCTCAGCTCGTCGATGTCGCTCATTTTGCCCTTGCCCTGGGTGATGCGCTTGAGGATCTCGTTCATGCGGGTCGTGCCCTCGCGGCAGGGCGTGCACTTGCCGCAGGATTCCTCGCAGATGAAGTTCATGAAGAACTGCGCGATGTTGACCATGCAGCTGTCCTCGTCCATGACGACCAGACCGCCGGAGCCGATGATCGCGCCGACCTTCTTGAGCGAGTCGAAGTCCATCGGCAGATCCAGGTGCGCCTCGGTGAGGCAGCCGCCGGAGGGACCGCCGATCTGGACGGCCTTGAACTTCTTGCCGTTCTTGATGCCGCCGCCGATGTCATAGACGACCTCGCGCAGCGTGGTGCCCATGGGAACCTCGATCAGGCCGGTGTTGACGACATTGCCGGTCAGAGCAAAGGCCTTCGTGCCGGGGCTGCCCTCGGTGCCGACGGAGCGGAACCAGGCCGCGCCCTTCTTGATGATGTCGGGGACGTTGGCAAAGGTCTCGACGTTGTTCAGACAGGTGGGGCGGCCGAAGAGGCCCTTGTCCACGCTGCGCGGGGGCTTGGTGCGCGGCATGCCGCGGTTGCCCTCGATCGAGGCCGTCATGGCCGAGCCCTCGCCGCAGACGAAGGCGCCGGCGCCCTTGTTGATGTGCATGTGGAAGCTCTTGCCGCTGCCGAGGATATCGTCGCCAATGATGCCGTATTCCTCCGCCTGCGCGATGGCGATCGACAGACGCGAGACGGCCAGCGGATACTCGGCGCGCACATAGATGTAGCCCTCGGTGGAACCGGTGGCCACGCCCGCGATGATCATGCCCTCAAGAATCTTATGGGGATCGCCCTCCATGCAGGAGCGGTCCATGAAGGCGCCGGGGTCGCCCTCGTCGCCGTTGCAGACAATGTACTTGATCGGTTCTTCGGTATGCGCGGCGACCTGCGCCCATTTCTTCCCGGTCGGGAAGCCTGCGCCGCCGCGGCCGCGCAGACCGGAGTCGCTGACCTCGGCGATGACCTCTTCGCCCGTCATCTCAAACAGGGCCTTGGTCAGAGCCGTGTAGCCGCCGATGGAGAAGTACTCCTCGATGCTCTCGGCGTCAATGTGGCCGCAGTGTTCGAGAACGCGGCGCGTCTGCTTCTTGTAGAAGGGGATGTCCTCCTGCCGCTTGTAGAGCTGGCCGTTCTGGTGATAGCCCAGACGCTCGATGAACTCGCCGCCGAGAAGGGTCTTTTCCACGATCTCGGCCACATCCTCGGCGTGGACCTTGGTATAGAGCCATCCTTCCGGCTCAATGCGGACCAGCGGTCCCATCTCGCAGAAGCCGTGGCAGCCGGATTTTTTGATGCCGGTGGCTTCGCCGCCGCAGCCCTCGTTGAGCGAGAGCTCATAGGCGGCGCCGTGCGCGGCCATCTGTTTTTTCAGCTCCTCGTAAACGGCGAGGTTGCCGCCCGCCGTGCAGCCGGTACCGCAGCAGACGAGGACCTTGCGCTTCTCAAGGCTGCGCGCCCGGATGAACTTTTCCTGCAGCGCGCGGAATTCTTCCAGATTTCTGATTTTTTCACGCATGGTTCAGGCCTCCTCTCTGAGCTGCTCGACCAGAGCGCGGGCTTTTTCGGGCGTCATGGCCGCGTGGACCATGTCGTTGACCATGACCACGGGGCTCAGGCCGCAGGCGCCGAGGCAGGAGACGATCTCCAGCGTGAACAGCCCGTCGTCGGAGGTGGGCTTGTGCTCGTTCGTCCCGGTCGCGTCGTAAAGAGCCTGCAGGATGCTGCTGCTCTTGCGCACATGGCACGCCGTCCCGCGGCATACCTTCATGACGTACTTGCCCTTGGCGTCCAGCGAGAAGTTGCCGTAGAAGGTCGCCACGCCGTACAGCTTGGATTCGCTCATGCCGACTTTTTTGGCTATATACTCCAGTGCCTCCTGCGGAAGGTAGCGGTACTCCTCCTGCACGTCCTGCATAATGGCAATGATCTTCGCCTTGTCGCCGCCGTGTTTCTCCAATACGGAATCAATGAACTTGAGATCAACGGTTTCCAAAGTGATCGCATCCTTTCGTTGAGTAGTCGGAGTGGGTGAAAAGACTTTGTTAAATGCGTAACACTCCTCTTATATACTATCGCATTTTAAGAATAAAGCAAGCGTTTTTACACATTTTTTCTGCTTTGTCTAAACTTTCTCCGCTTTGACATAAAAACGGCTTGACTTTTTGTAACAATCCGATAGAATGAAAGTGTCCGAGCCGTGAGCGACGCTTGCGGCGAGGTGGAAATCCAATACTGACGCCGAAACAGAGCTTGAGGCGGAAGGCCGCTCCTTCGCACCGTGTGTGCGGTTTATCAGCCATGCCTTCCGGCATGGTTTCTTTTTTTGGCGGAAAGGAGCTTTTTATGGAAAGCCGTATCGCAGCCGTTTCCATTCTGGTGGAGGGCCCGGATTCCGTGGAGACGCTTAACGCCATCCTGCACGACTACGCCCCCTATATCCTCGGACGGCTTGGTATCCCCTATCGGGAGAAGGAACTGAGCGTGATCTGTCTCGTACTGGACGCCCCGATGGACACCATCAACGCCCTGACCGGAAAGCTCGGTCGGCTCCCGGGCGTCAGCGCGAAGGCCGTCACGCCCCGCAGCGCAAAATAAAGGAAAAGGGAAAGAAAGGAAAGTATCATGAAAAAGAAATGCTTGCTCTCGATCATCGCCCTGCTGCTGTGCGCCTGCCTGCTCGCGGGCTGCGGCGGCGCGGCCGCGCCCGCCGCACCGGCACAGGAGGAG
>JAFRDM010000084.1 GCA_017403885.1 Oscillospiraceae bacterium | reverse complement strand
ACGGTCGCACACGACGAGCGCGCCGCAGCCCTCGACGAGCGTGGTGAAGTCGGGGTCGTCGTTCTCGGAGCCGGCCAGAACGACCTTGCAGCGGAACTCCTTCTTCAGGTTGGGCTCGCGGGTCTTCATCTCCTCGGCCGTCTCACGCAGATACGGCAGGATCAGATACTTCGGGCAGCAAAGAGATACCAGCTGGATCACGTGGAACTCATAGCCGGTGATCGTGGGGTTGTCCAGCTTGCGGTAGTCGCCGATCTCGTTGATCAGGCGGCAGACCTCGTTGTGCTCCTCAATGGCCTTGAGGATCGCCTCGTCGGAGATGTCGATACCGAAGTGCTCGTGCAGCGGCTCGAGCACATGGGCGCGCAGCTGGGTCTCGAAGTGGTCGTAGCTGTTCTTCGTGTTCTTGAAGGGGATGTCGGTGAAGGTGCAGAAGAAATCGTCGTTGTCGATGATGCGCATGTCCTCGACGGAATCGAGGTGCTTCTGCTGGATGTGCTCCTGGAAGCGGCAGGTGGCAGTGCAGGTCTCGGTGCCCATCTGAGCGTCGAGGAAGTTGTAGCCGCCCTCGAGCGCGCGCTCCAGCAGCGAGCGGGCGTAGTGGCAGACGCGTCCGGACAGATAGTAGGTCGCGATGTCCGGAGAGGTGCAGCCGGGCGCTCTCAGTCTCACCGAGAAGCAGCCGGGCAGGTCGAGAAGCACTTCAGGCATGAAGTAGCAGGTATAGCCGATGGCTTTCTTCCCGTCGGCCTTGCCCTGCTTGACAAGCGCGTTGTTCGCTTCCTGAAGAAGATTCTCAAAATAGATGAGATGCTTAAGGTCTTTCAACAGATAACCCCCCAAATATTTTGTTTTCTGTCCAACAGCACAGGCGCATACAGCCGCCTTTTTTAAGGAAAAAGCCTTATGCGCCTATGGTGCCATTCTTATCTGCAATTTTACCAAACTGACATTCCTTTGTCAATTCAATTTGGCCGCCGAATTGGCAAAAATGTAAGAAAATCAAGGCTTTGCGCTATACAATTTAATCGGATTTGTCTAAACAATCCAGGCCCTGAAAAAGTCTTCGATCTCCTCCCGAGCAGCTGCGGCGCTGCCCTGGATCATTTCCGGCCTGCCGCCGCCGCGCCCCTTGATTCCGGCGTTGATCTCCCGCGCGGCGGCGCGCAGATCGAGGCGGCGGCTGCCGATGATATAGCGCCAGCCGCCCCCGTCGTCCGCCAGAAAAAGCGCGGCCGCGCCCGCCGTCTTTTCCGTCAGTCGGTTGACCAGCTCCCGCCCCGCGGCCTCGCTGAGCGCCTCGTCGAAGAGGCAGACATGCCCCTGCGTCGGCGCGATCGTCTCCGCGCGCAGCGCGGCATAGCGCATACCGAGGATCGAGGCGCGCTCCTTGAGCTTTGCCTCTGTCTCGAGCACTCTCTCAACGGCCGGGGCGATCTCGTCGCGCTTCGCGCTCAGCAGAGCGGAGATGGCCGCGGCGCTGTCCTGCTTGCGGCGGTAGTCGTCCAGCGCGTCCATGCCGCAGATCAGGCTCAGGCGCACGCCGCCGCGGTGCCGCTCGGCCGCGAGAAGCTTGATCGCGCCGATCTCGCCGGTGGCGTTCACGTGCGGCGCGCAGCAGGCGCAGCGGTCGATCCCGGCGATCTCCACGATGCGCACCGCGCCCTCCAGTTCCTTCTTGCTGCGGTATTCGAGCTTCTTCAGCTCCTCCGGCGTGGGATAGAAGATCCGCACGGGGATGTTCGCGCGCACGGCGAGGTTGGCCTCGTACTCGATCTCGCTGAGCTGCTCGAAGCTCAGCTCCTGGTCGAAATCGATGGTCATGCAGTCCGCGGCCATGTGGAAGCCGACGTTCTCCGCGCCGTATTTCCGGTGCGTCAGGCCGGAGAAGACATGCTCGCCGCTGTGGTTCTGCATGCGGCGCAGACGCTTTTCCCTGTCGACGGCGCAGGCGTATGCGCCGCACGCAAGCTCCCGGTCGCACAGATGCCGGATCTCGCCTTCCCGCTCGTGCACGTCGAGCACGCGCGCCTCGCCGATAGTCCCGGTGTCCGCCGGCTGACCGCCGCCCTCGGGGAAAAAGGCCGTGCGGTCGAGCACGATCTCCCAGCCGCGCTTTTCCCTGTGCGCGGCCAGGACGCACGCTTCGAACTCGAACAGATGGCTGTCGAGATAATACAGCTTTTCGGTCATGCTCCCTCTCCTTTACAGCGCGCGGATGATCTCGTCCGTGATCGCAAGGCAGACTTCCGCCGAGCGCGTCAGCTCCTTCGAAAACTCCTCCGCGCCGCCCGTGATGCCGTCAGAGACGGTCTTGACAACGAGGCAGGGCACGCCGGCGCGATGGCAGGTCAGCACCACGGCCGCCGCCTCCATCTCGCAGATGTCCGCGCCGAAGCGCTCGTGCAGCGCCCTTTTCGCCTCGCCGCCGGCGACGAACTTGTCCGCCGAGGCGCAGACGACCGTTTTCAGCTCCGGATACAGCGCCAGAGCCCTGGCGACCAGCTCCGGCGTCGTCGGGATGCGGGGCGTGGGATAGGCCGCGTAGCGGCCGACCTCGCAGCCGTCCCAGGCGGAGGTGTCAAAGTCGTAGTGCACGACGCTCTCGACCACGACCGTGCGCGCGAGGGCCATCTCCTCCGTCAGCCCGCCGACCACGCCGAAGTCCACGATGAGCTCCGCGCCGTATGCGGCGATAAGCAGCTCCGTCGCCGCGGCCGCGGCGATCTCACCCGCGCCGGAATTGACGATGAACAGGCGGAAGTCCCCGCCCTCGTAGCGGTGGACCTCAAAGCCGCCGCGTTTTTCCACGCCCGCGGCCCGGCCGTATTTTGAAAGCACTGCGTCCATTTCGACCGCGACGATCATCCCGATGATTTTCATTTAAACTCTCCTTTTGAAAGGTCTTTTTTCCCGACGGCCGAAAATCCGTTTCTCTCAACAAGCTTGTCAGCGTACGGCGCAAGCATGTTTCGGATCTCGATCATGTTTTCCTTCTGATACTTGTCCGCCCAGCGGAGAAGGGCCCGCAGGTCTTTGAGCGTCTCCTTCTTCCCTTTTTCCATGCCGAGCTTTCTCCTGATAAACCTTCTGGTGATCCTGCGCCTGTATACGGCTCTCGGGACCTTCAGCAGAAAGATCGCGTCCGCGTCAGCAAAGCACTGCGCGCACCAGACATAATACACGCCCTCCATGATCCAGTCGTCCTGCTTCAGGATCTGATGCAGGAGATCGTCCCGCTCCGCGGCCTCTCTCTTTTTCCCGTAAGATTCCGCCGCGGCATCCCACTGCAGCTCGTCGAGATCATAGTGCGGGATACCGTATCTTTGAGACAGCACTTCGGCAAGCGTACTCTTTCCGCTGCCGGGGCCGCCGATGATGTGTATTTTCATACGCCGTCCTCCCACGAAACCTCGTCCCTGCACACGGCCGCCGCGTTTGAAAAAGGCCGAGGGGACTCGGCCTTTTGTGTTGTCTTCTGTTGTCAGATCACGCGAACGCGCAGCACCTCGGGCATCGCCCGGATGTTGTCGGCGACGTCGTCTCCGACCTGCGTGCCGAGGTCGACGATTGTGACGGCGTAGCCGCCGCGCGGCTTGTTGATCATGTGCTCGACGTTGATCTCGCGCGCGCTGATGGAATCGAGGATGCGCGTGATCATGCGCGGGACGTTGCGGTGGATGACGCAGAGCCTGCACACGCCCATGCGGCTGAGCGAGACGTTGGGCAGGTTGACGGAGTT
>JAFRDM010000083.1 GCA_017403885.1 Oscillospiraceae bacterium | reverse complement strand
GTTCCTGCTCGATCTCACGGCCCTCGTCGCCGGGACGCAGTTCCGCGGCCAGTTCGAAAGCCGCATGAAGGGCCTGATCGAGGAGATCCGCCGCCAGGGCAACGTGATCCTCGTCATCGACGAGGTGCACAACATCGTCGGCGCGGGCGACGCCGAGGGCAGCATGAACGCCGCCAACATCCTCAAGCCCGCGCTCAGCCGCGGCGAGATCCAGGTCATCGGCGCGACCACCTTCACCGAGTACCGCAAGCATATCGAGAAGGACAGCGCGCTCGAGCGCCGCTTCCAGCCCGTGACGGTGGGCGAGCCCTCGATCGAGGACAGCATCCGCATCCTGCGCGGCGTCGCGCACTATTACGAGGACTGCCACGGCGTGACGATCTCCGACGAGATGTGCCGTCAGGCCGTGCTGATGAGCGAGCGCTACATCACCGACCGCTTCCTGCCCGACAAGGCCATCGACCTGATCGACGAGGCCTGCTCGGACGTGAACCTCAAGGACGAGGGCATCAACCGCCGCATGGCGGCCGAGCGGGATCTGGCGAACATCCGCTTCGAGCGCGACGCGCTCATGTCCGACGGCGCGCAGGCCGTGCAGTCGCTCACGGAGGAGCAGCTCGACAAACGCTACGCGCGCATCGCCGAGCTGCGCAGCCGCGAGATGCAGCTCGAGGCCGAGATCGCCGCGCTGAAGGAGCGCCGCCCCGCGCTGACGCTCGACAATCTCGCGCGCATCATCGAGCTGTGGACCAAGATCCCCGCCTCCTCGATCCGCGAGGACGAGTTCGAGCGTCTCGCGAAGCTCGACGGGCGGCTGAAGGAACACATCGTCGGCCAGGACGAGGCCGTGGACGCCGTGTGCGCCGCGATCCGCCGCAGCCGCGTGGGCCTGCAGGCCAAGCGCAAGCCCGTCAGCTTCATCTTCGTCGGCGGCACCGGCGTGGGCAAGACGGAGCTGGTCAAGCGCCTCGCGGCCGAGCTTTTCGACACGCCCGAGTCGCTGATCCGGCTCGACATGTCCGAATTCATGGAAAAATTCTCCGTCAGCCGCATCATCGGCTCGCCCCCCGGCTACGTCGGCTACGACGAGGCCGGCCAGCTGACCGAGAAGATCCGCCGCAGGCCCTACAGCGTCGTGCTCTTCGACGAGATCGAAAAAGCGCATCCGGACGTCATGAACATCCTGCTGCAGATCCTCGACGACGGGCGCATCACCGATGCGCAGGGCCGTACGGTGAACTTTGAAAACACCGTCATCATCATGACCACGAACGCCGGCAGCAACTCCAAATCCGGCAGCGTCGGCTTCGGCGGCTCCCTGAGCGACATGAACCGCGAACGGACGATGAAGGCGCTCAACGACTTCCTGCGGCCCGAATTCCTCAACCGCGTGGACGAGGTCGTGTGCTTCAACCAGCTCACGGAGGAGAATTTCCGCGCGATCGCCGCGCTGATGCTCGGCGAAGTGAAGGACCTGATGGCACAGAAGAACATCAAGCTCGTCTGGGACGAGAAGCTGCTCGACTATCTGGTCGGCAAGGCCTTTTCCGTCACCTACGGCGCGCGCAATCTGCGCCGCCTGATCCAGAAAGAGATCGAGGACGTCCTCGCCCAGCGGATCATCGACCGCCGCGGCGAGCTCCTTTCCGAGATCGCGCTCTCCGCAGAGGAGGGCAAGATCCGAATCGAACTGAAGTGAGGGCTTTGTCATGGGGAAACTGCTTGTAGTCCGCGGGGACATCACCCGAGAGGAGACCGATGCCATCGCCAACGCCGCCAACTGCTCGCTGCTTGGCGGCGGGGGAGTGGACGGAGCCATCCACCGCGCGGCCGGACCGCGCCTGCTGGAGGAATGCCGCACGCTCGGCGGCTGCCGCACGGGAGAGGCGAAGATCACCAAGGGCTATGACCTCAGGGCGAAGTACGTCATCCACACCCCCGGCCCCGTCTGGCACGGCGGCGGCTATGGCGAGGATGAGCTGCTGCGCTCCTGCTATCTCAACTGCCTGAAGCTGGCCTCGGAAAACGGCTGCAGGTCGGTCGCCTTCCCGTCGATCTCGACGGGCGTGTACCGCTTTCCGCTCGATCGCGCGGCGAAGATCGCCGTCACGGCGATCCGGGACTATCTCGCCGAGCACGAGGAGATCGAAGAGGTGCGCATGGTTTGCTTCGACGCGCGCACGCAGCAGGCCTACGAGGCGGCGGCGCGTTCATGAAGCGCCTGCTCGTCAGCGCCTGCCTGCTGGGGGCATGCTGCAAATACTCCGGCGGGAACAACGCGCTCGACGGAGAGATGCTGCGCGCGCTGCGGGAGAAATGGGCCCTTGTGCCCGTCTGCCCGGAGATGGCGGGAGGCCTCGGCGTCCCCCGCGAGCCCAGCGAACGCAGGGGAGAGCGGGTCGTCAGCCGCAGCGGCGCCGACGTCACCGCAGCCTTTGCCGCCGGCGCGGAGACTGCCTGCCGGCTGTGCGGACGCTTCGGCTGTGAAACGGCGCTGCTCAAGGAGAACAGCCCCTCCTGCGGAAACGGAACGATCTACGACGGCAGCTTTTCCGGCACGCTGACGGCCGGAGACGGACTGACGGCGGAGAGGCTGCGCGCTCTCGGGCTTGCCCTCGTCGGAGAGAGCAAGGTCGAGGAACTGCTTTGACGAACAAAAAAACGATAAGAAGCTCCCCGGACTCTGTCCGGGGAGCTTCTTATCCCATGATCCGCTGCCCTTCGCGGTCGGTAAAGACAGCCGGGACGACCTGCGCGACGGCCGTCGCCACGTCGGAGGGGC
>JAFRDM010000082.1 GCA_017403885.1 Oscillospiraceae bacterium | reverse complement strand
GCTGATCCTCGACGAGCCGACGAGCGGGCTCGACCCCGTCTCGCGCGACGAGCTGGTGGACGTGTTCCTCTCTCTCGCCGACGAGGGCGTGAGCATCCTCTTCTCCACGCACATCACCGACGACCTCGACAAGTGCGCCGACGACGTCACCTACATCCGCGAAGGCGAGATCATCTTCTCGATGCCGCTGGCCGCGCTGCGGGAGAAATACCGCGCGGTCGCCGTCACGGCCGGACAGGCGGAGCAATATCGGGACAGCCTGATCGGCTGCAAGCGCGCCAAGGATGGCTTCACGGCCCTCGTCGAGCGCGGCGCGCTCGTCGACGAGCTGCCCGGCCGGGCCGCGGGGCTCGAGGAGATCATGGTCCATCTGGACAGGGAGGCGAGAGACGATGGCTAAGCTGCTGAAAAAGGAATTCAAGCTCTTCACGCATCCGACCAGCTGGATGTTCCTGGCCTTCGGGGCGATGATGCTCATTCCGGGCTATCCGATGTACGTGGTGCTCTTCTGGGCGACGCTGGGGCTTTTCTATGCCTGCCTTTCCGCGCGCGAGAACAACGACCTGTACTACACGCTGCTGCTGCCCGTGCGCAAGCGCGACGCGGTCCGCGCGCGGGGGCTGTATTTCGCGCTGACGGAGCTGCTGCAGCTGCTCTGCTGCGTGCCCTTCGCGATCCTGCGCTATGTGCTGAAGATCGGGCCGAACGGCGCGGGCATGGACGTGAACATCGCGCTCTTCGGCCTCGGGCTTGTTCTGCTGGGTCTGTTCAACTGCCTGTTCCTGCCGCGGCTGTACAAAAACCCGACGTCGGTCGGCAAGCCCTTCCTGATCGTCATGATCTGGGTCTTCGTCTATATCCTCGCGGCCGAGGCATGCTGCTTTGTCGTGCCCTTCTTCCGGGACGTGCTGGATACGCCCGACCCGCAGCACCTGGGCGCGAAGCTGATCGTGTTCTTTGCCGGCGCCGTGCTCTTCGCGCTGCTGACGGCGCTCGGCGTCCGCCGCGCGGAGGCGATCTTCGAAAAAGTGGATCTGTAATTGCAAATAAGCAAAGTGCCGCCGGGGCTTGTTCTTGCCCCGGCGGCGTGCTATACTTTTCCACGCAAGCGATCGAAACGGGATCCGCGCCGTACCCGCAAAACGGGGATCGGGCCGCGGTCAACAGGGGAATGCGGGTGAGATTCCCGCGCGAGGCCGTCACTGTGAAGCGTGCAGACCTGCGTCCGCACCGAAGTCAGAAGACCTGCCCGTGCCGCATCTCAAAGGGATGCGGCGTCGCACAAGGATCCGCGGACTTCCGGACGAATTCGGGACTGTGGTCAGATGTCCCGTCTTCTCTCTTTTTTCCTTGTGTGATCTTCGATTCAGGGCAATCGCAGGACCGTCTGTTGATTGCCAAAAAAAGAAAGGAGAGATGGTTTACGAACAGAAAGACCAGAAACATCATCATTGCCGTGGCGGTTTTGCTTGTACTCGTCATCGGCGCGCTGCTCGTGTGGCAGCATTTCAAACCCGCGGCGCAGGAGGGCGGGAAGAAGCTTGTCGTCACCGTCGTACACGGCGACGGCTCCAGCAAGGATTTCCCGATCGCCACCGACGCGGAATTCCTGCGCGGCGCGCTCGAAGAGCAGAAGCTGATCGAGGGCTCCGAAAGCGAGTACGGCCTGTTCGTCACCGCCGTTGACGGCGAGACGGCAGACGGAGACCTGCAGCAGTGGTGGTGCTTCACCAAGGGCGGCGAGATGCTCATGACCGGCGTCGACACGACTCCCATCGCGGACGGCGAGCACTATGAGATCACCCTCACGACCGGCTGGTAAGCTCGGCGCAAAGGAGCTCTGCGTCCTCGCGCTGATGGGCGCGCTGATCTTCGCGACGAAGGTCGCCTTTTCCTCGATCCCGAACGTCAACCTCAACGCGGTGCTGATCATCCTCGCGACGGTCTTTTTCGGCTGGCGGGCGCTGTATGCCGTGGGCATCTACGTCATGCTCGAGGGCCTGGTGTACGGTGGCAACAGCATTTTCCTGTGGTGGTTCAGCTATCTGTACATCTGGCCGCTGCTCGTCGCGATCTGCATGATCTTCCGCAGAAACGACTCGGCCCTGATCTGGGCGGTGATCGCCGCGGTCTACGGCCTGGCCTTCGGCCCGCTGATGTACCTGACGTACTTCGCGGTCAACGGGGCCTGGAACGGCTTCTTCGCCATGTGGGTCGCCGGCATCCCCTTCGACCTGGCGCACTGCGTGAGCAATTTTGTCTTCACGCTGGCGCTCTACCGGCCGCTGTACCGGGTGATGGAAAAATTCCTCGGCGCCCCGGCGGCGCATCAGGCGCGGATCTCCGAAGAAGCATAGCAAAACAAAAACCTGTGAAAACGATGGTTTTCACAGGTTTTTTGTTCTCTCACGCTTCTCCCGCGGAGGGGCGGAAGCTCAGCCGAGCCCCGGTACCTGCGGCAGGCCGGCGAAGCCGCGCGCGAGATCCTCGTCCGTGGGGATGTAGTCGCTCATCTGCCCGTCGTTGAACTTCTGATAGGCGACCAGGTCAAAGTAGCCCGTGCCGGTCAGGCCGAAGAGGATGTCCTTGGCCTCGCCGGTCTCCTTGCATGCCATCGCCTCGTCGATCGCCACGCGGATCGCGTGCGCGCTCTCGGGCGCGGGCAGGATGCCCTCGACGCGGGCGAAGAGCTCCGCCGCCTCGAACACGGCCGTCTGCTCGACGGCGCGGGCCTCCATCAGCCCGTCGGCGTAGAGCTGCGAGAGCGTCGGGGACATGCCGTGGAAGCGCAGGCCGCGGCGTGGTTGGGCGAGGGGATGAAGCCGCTGCCGAGGGTGTACATCTTCGCCAGCGGGGAGATCATGCCCGTGTCGCAGAAGTCGGAGGCGAAGCGGCCGCGCGTGAAGCTCGGACAGGAGGCGGGCTCGACGGCGATGAAGCGGTAATCCGCCTCGCCGCGCAGCTTCTCGCCCATGAAGGGGCTGATCAGGCCGCCGAGGTTCGAGCCGCCGTCGGCGCAGCCGATGACGATGTCGGGCCGCACGCCGTATTTGTCCAGCGCCGTTTTGGCCTCGAGACCGATCACGCTCTGGTGCAGCAGCACCTGGTTGAGCACGCTGCCGAGCACGTAGCGGTAGCCGGGATGGGAGACGGCGACCTCCACGGCCTCGGAGATCGCGCAGCCGAGCGAGCCGGTCGTGCCGGGGAACTGCTCGAGGATCTTCCGGCCGACATTCGTGGTCGGCGACGGGGAGGGCGTGACTTCCGCGCCGTAGGTGCGCATGACCTCGCGGCGGAAGGGCTTCTGCTCGTAGCTGACCTTGACCATAAACACCTTCAGGTCGAGCCCGAGATAGGCGCAGGCCATCGACAGGGCCGTGCCCCACTGGCCGGCGCCGGTCTCGGTCGTCACGCCGCGGAGACCCTGTTTTTTGGCGTAGTAGGCCTGGGCGATCGCGGAGTTGAGCTTGTGGCTGCCGGAGGTGTTGTTGCCCTCGAACTTGTAGTAGATGTGCGCGGGCGTGCCGAGCTTCTGCTCAAGACAGTAGGCGCGCACCAGCGGCGCGGGACGGTACATCTTGTAAAAATCGCGGATCTCCTGCGGGATGGGGATATAAGCGGTCGTATCGTCGAGCTCCTGCTCGACGAGCTCTTCGCAGAACACGACGCCGAGCTCCTCGGCGCTCATCGGCCTGCCCGTACCGGGGTTGAGCAGGGGGGCGGGCTTCGTCTTCATGTCCGCGCGGACGTTGTACCAGCTCTGCGGGATCTCATCCTCGGACAGATAGATCTTATAGGGGACGGCGGTGGATTTCATACTCATGGTTTTTTCTCCTTTCGATGGCGTCTTGACGGTCTGCTTCTTCCTTCGTATGCGGGAACGGCCGTCACCATCGTCTTCCGGGGAGTTTTTTCATACGGCGAGCCCTCCTTGCGCGGCCACATAAAAACAAAAAATCCCATCCCAACACTTCTGCTGGGACAGGATACTTCCTGCGGTGCCACCCGGCTTGACGCGCCTTGTTCAGAAAGAGCGCGCCCTCTTTTCGCGTACCGACATACGCGGATCGTTGTTAACGGAGAAGTCCGCTCCGTCTCCCATACTCCGGCCGGGAAAGACCGTTTCTGCTCGCCCTCGGAAGTCCATTCGGCCCGACGCTTTCCGCCGCGCTCGCACCAATACGCGGCTCTCTGCGGGAAAGTTGGGGAGGCTTACTCACTCTTCCTCATCGGTTTGGCAAAAGGATACCACCGGAAAGAGAGCCTTGTCAAGAGCGCGGGCGAAAAAAGTTTCAGCGATTTAAAGCGGCGAGCGTCCGGCCGCCGCGCGGCGGGCCTGCGCGCCGCCCGCTTTTCCTTGACATCGCGCCGCTCCGGGTGGTACAGTTAAAGCCGGCCACAGGCCGGTGTGGTGGAACGGTAGACACCAGGGACTTAAAATCCCTTGCGGGCGACCGCGTACCGGTTCGAGTCCGGTCACCGGCACCAGAAACGGGGCATCCGAAAGGATGTCCCGTTTCTGGTGCCGCACCTTCGGTGAGGTTTTATCCGCTTCGCTCAAACGCGAAAGAGGACTCCCGTCCCCTCCCGCGCTCTTCCCATGCAAACTTGACACGCGGTTCGGATTTGAATTGCCCCGGTGCACCACGTCGGAGTTCACTCCGCACGGCTCGGGAAAGGCAATCGCAAAAGCGGTTGCCTTTCCCTCATCTGTGCTCCGTGGCTCCTCCTTTCCAAATCGGACCCGCTGCGCTGGGCTCCGATTTGGATACCGGTTCGAATTTGGATTGCCCCGGCGCACCGGAAAGAGCGCCCCGAGAGGGGCGCTCTTTCCGGTGCCGCGCCTTCGGCGCGGTTTTATCCGCTTCGCTCAATTAAATGGGAGGGGGCGCGGCGGAAAAAAACTGCGTTCCCGCCCCGATCCGCCGTTGCATTTTTTGCTTTGCCGTGCTAAACTGTAGCATCTTTCAAAAACGCAGGCCCTTTTTTGCCTGCGCCGCTCTGCAAGCCGGAGGAACATATTATGCAGATGCATTATGAAAAATGGTACAGTCCCGCGCTGGGGCGGGACATGGAAATAAAGGTCTACGGCCGCGGCGGCAAACCGGTGCTGTTTATTCCCTGTCAGGACGGCCGCTTCTTTGATTTTGAGAACTTCGGTATGATCGACGCCTGGGCGGAATTTCTCGAATCGGGGCGGGCGACGGTCTTTTCCGTGGACACGCTGGATGCCGAGACCTGGTCGAACACCGGCGGCGACGCCTACTGGCGCATCCGCCGCCATGAGGCGTGGATACGCTATCTGACGGACGAGGTCGTGCCATATATCCGCCATTTCTGCCGCGGCTACGGCTGGCAGATCGACCCGGGCGTCCTGGTCTTCGGCTGCTCGCTCGGCGCGATGCACGCGGCCAACCTCTATTTCCGTTTCCCCGAGTGCTTCGACGAGCTGCTCGCGCTCAGCGGCGTGTACAGCTCGGACTACGGCTTCGGCGGCTATATGGACGACGTGGTCTATCTCAACTCCCCGGTACACTACCTTTCAAACATGCCCTCCGACCACCCCTATCTCGACCTCTACCGCAGCCACCGCGCGATCATATGCGTGGGGCAGGGGCCGTGGGAGCTGACGGACCACACCCGCGCGCTGCACCGCGTCCTTGTGGAAAAGGGCATCCCCGCCTGGGTGGATTACTGGGGCGGCGACGTCGCGCACGACTGGCCGTGGTGGTTCAAACAGGTGCGCTACTTCGTACCCGACCTCCTGAAATAGAAAGAAGTGTTGATCATGAAAAACGTTATCTTCATCTCGCCCAATTTCCCGGTGAACTACTGGCATTTTTGCCACGAGCTGCGCTGCGACGGCGTGAACGTGCTCGGTATCGGCGATCAGCCCTATCACGAGCTGAGCTTCGAGCTCAAAAGCGCCCTGACGGAGTATTACAAGGTCTCTACGCTCGAGGACTATGATCAGGTCTACCGCGCGGTCGCCTTTTTCGCCTTCAAATACGGCCGGATCGACTTTCTCGAGTCAAACAACGAATACTGGCTCGAGCAGGACGCCCATCTGCGCAGCGATTTCAATATCCCCGGCGGCTTCCGCGTCGAGGACGTGCCGCGCATCAAGTACAAGTCCGGCATGAAGGAATACTACCGCCGCGCCGGGATCCCCACCGCGCGCTTCCACATGGTCGGCGACGAGGCCGGCTGCCGCGCGTTCATCGACGAGGTCGGCTATCCGGTGATCGTCAAGCCGGACAACGGCGTCGGCGCCGTGGCCACCTACAAGCTCGAGAGCGACGAACAGCTCACCGCCTTTCTCGCCGAGCGCGACGGCCGCTTCCCCTATATCATGGAGGAGTTCATCGACGGCCAGATCAACTCCTACGACGCCATCCTCGACTCGCGCGGCGAGCCTCTGTTCGAGACCGGCAATATCACCGGCATCGCGATCATGGACATCGTCAACAACCACGACAATTCCCTGTATCACATCCTCAAGGAGCTGCCGGAGGATACGCGCGCCTTCGGCCGGGCCGCGGCGAAGAGCTTCGGTGTGACGAGCCGCTTCGTGCATTTTGAGTTTTTCCGCCTCAACCGCGACCAGCATATCGGCAAGAAGGGCCAGCTTGTCGCGCTGGAGGTCAACATGCGCCCCAGCGGCGGCTATACGCCGGACATGATCAGCTTTGCCCACAGCACCAACGTCTACAAGATCTGGGCGGACATGGTGGCCTTCGACCGTTCGGAGATGCCCGTGGGCGAGCACCGCTTCTGCGCCTGCGTGGGTCGTCGGGACGGCAAGCGTTTCCGCTACAGCCATGAAGAGCTGGCCGCGCGCTACGCGCCGCAGATGCGCATGATGGAGCGTCTGGACCCGACGCTGGCCGAGGCGATGGGCAATCAGCTTTTCCTGGCCGTGTTCGACACGCAGGAGGAAATGGACGCCTTTTACCGGGACGCGGTCGAGTGCGTGTGATTCGCGAATACTCAAACAGGAGAGGACGAAGGACCTCTCCTGTTTTCTTACGGAGGGAATTGAATGGCACAGAGTCTGGTGATAAACTAAAAAAGAAAATCCCCTACGGAAAAAGCCGTTCATGAGGACGGCACGCGAAAAAAACAACCCCAAATATGAAGGGAGGAATTTACCATGGCAGAAAAGAACAAAATCAGGTTTCAGAAGATTAAGAACAAGGCCGTCAAAAGTGTCGGTGCAATCGACATGGAAGTGGCCAAGGAAAAGGCGCAGAAGGCTGGCAGGATCATAAGCGACAAAGCTCAGGAAATCAAAGTTTCCGCTGCAGCTGTGAAGGAGGACATCACCGACAAGCTCACGGAGCTGGATCGAATGCTGGAATCGTCCATCACAGAGTACAACGACGTCTACACACTCATGAACGATAAGGGCGTACAGCTCTTTATTGAGAGGATGCGCGCGGTCGACACGATTTCCTTCGTAGAGGGCTTAATCAACAGCGTTGCCAACCACCCAAAGAGCTTCGACGCAGAATTCAAGGAGATCGACACCTACCGTGACAACTTTCTGAATTCCAGCTATTACGGCGAGCGCGAGCTTCGAGCGGCCAGGGAGGCGGCCAGCGGTGCGGGTGCGGGTCTTGCCGCAGGCGCATCCGTCGCCTTCATGGGGCCGACGGCGGCGATGTGGGTTGCAACGACTTTCGGCACAGCCTCGACGGGAACGGCAATCTCAACGCTGTCCGGCGCTGCGGCGACCAAAGCGGCTCTGGCCTGGCTCGGTGGCGGAGCACTTTCTGCCGGAGGAGGCGGTATAACTGCTGGAAACGCTCTGCTGGCCATGGCTGGGCCGATCGGATGGAGTATTGCCGGTGCCACGCTGCTCACCTCGATTCTTCTTTTCACAAGCAAGAAGGCAAAACTGAACAAACAGAAGAACGAGGAGATCGAATCTGTCAAGAGAAACACAGAAAAGCTCCGCGAGGTCGACGCGCAGATCGACGGTATACTGACAGAAACTATTGCCGTACGTGAGGGTCTCAGCGGCACTTACACAAAGTGCCTCGAGATGTTCGGGAAAGATTACAGTTCCTTTTCCGATGATCAGAAAAAGAGCCTTGGCGCACTGGTCAACCAGACAAAGGCGCTTTCAGCCATGTTCGGCAGAACGGTAGCGTAATCGGAGGACATAGCCCCCATGGACATGCTGAAAGAATTTGCGATCGACGAATTTCTGAACTCCTCCGCGGGAGAAGCTGTGAAGCGTACGATGGAAACGTTGGCCTTTGTACAGAAAAACCTTGTGGCGCTTGCGGAAAATGAAGATCCCGCGCAATTAAATCTTCTGAAGATCGGCACGGTTTTCCAGATTTTTCTGGTCGATACGCTGGCCTCCGGCAAAAAGGCGAATGAAATGGACAGTGAAGACTGGCATCATATCGCTGAAAAAGTGTCGAAGTACGCCATCCTAGAAGACGGACAATCATACAGCGAGTTTGTCTTTTCGCTCTACGCTGACTATATCGCCGTCTCGGTCAAAAAGCTTCGCTGGGTCGAAAAAAAGCTTAAACTGACAGGAAACAATGAACGCCTGACCGAAATCGAAAGCCTTGAAAAAGAGATTCGCCTGATTTCCGCCGGGCTGCGGGAAGGGACTGTTCGGGAAAGCGACTTCGTGGAAAGAAGCCTGTGGCTTTCGCTGGAAGCAATGGTTAAGCTTATCTCGTATTGGCTGACGTCCAAGCTTGCTCTCGCAAAAGGCGAGGAATACGCCGCCTTGGCTCAGTCGGTCACGGACCTTGCGTTTGAATACGGCAGATATATGCTGTACGCGAAGGAACAGGAGATTCTGGACGCCTATATCCAAAACCAGTATATACTCGATGACGAACTGCGTACGCGCTTTGAGGAATACCTCGCGGAGTTGAATGAAAACGCTGCCCGCTTTCAGAGCCTGATCGACGGAGCCTTTTCTCCGGATATTCAGACCGCGCTGATGCAGTCGGCCGCCTTGGCCCGCGCCGCCGGTGTAAAAGAAGAGGAACTGCTGACATCTACGGAGGATATAGATGCGTTTTTCCTGAATTGATCCAGGTCCTGTTTACAGATAATAAGAAAAAAGCGTAAATGAAAAGCTCCCCGTGAAAACAGGGAGCTTTTTCCTGTGTGTGAAAAGCCGTCAGCCGCCCGAGACGGGGAAGAAGAAGCCGACGACGTCGCCCTCGCGCAGCTCGCTCTCGAGGGACGCGCGCTCGCCGTTGACGCTCACCAGCAGCAGCTTCGCCTTCAGCGGAGAGCAGCGGACGAGCCGCAGCGCGTCGCGCACGGTGCTGCCGGCGGGGAGCTCGGCCCAGCTGCGCTCGTCAAGCGCGCCGCGGTCGCAGCCGTGGGGCGGCAGGATCTTAACTCTCATCGCCGGCGTCCTCCATGCGGATGACCTCCATCGGGCAGGCGCGCGCGCAGGAGCCGCAGCCGATGCATTTGTCGTTCACAAGCTCGGGGAAAACGTTGCGGTACTTGCCGCTTTTGCCCTCCCTCTTCATCCCGAGCGCGGACACGGGGCAGGCCTGCGCGCAGATGCCGCAGCTGACGCAGTTCAGATAATCGAAAACAGGCGTTTTTTTCGTCATGGCTCTGCCTCCGTCAGCTTGTCGATGCCGAGACGCTTCACCGTCTCGGGCAGCGGCACGCCGGTCTTGTCGTCCCAGCCGAAGGCGCGCCAGTGCGAGGACACCTGCGCGCGATGCTGCTCGAGCGTCACGCCCTTGAGCGGCCCGTGGGGCAGCGGCGGCTCGCCGAGCATGCGCTTCGGCAGCTTGAACGAACGGGGATCGACGCCCTGTTTGACGTTGAACAGCTGCCGCAGGGTCTGGATGCGCTCGCCGATCTCCATATAGTGGTCGCCGTCGTAGTCCCAGCCCTCGGCGGCGTTGAGCCAGTCGACGAGCTTCCATGTGTGCACGCCCATCATCTGCCCGTAATAGCAGCCGCCCGCGCCGTCGACGAGCATCGTGTAGCAGGCGTTTGCCTTCGAGATCAGCGCCATCTCCTCCGTGTCCTCGAAATCCTTCTCTTTTGCGTGCAGCCTTGCCGGCGGCGCCCAGGAGCAAATGTCGCAAAGGCTCATCGCGCCGTATTCGATGTTCATGCCGACGGTGTGCTTGCCCGGCGCGGGCTCGGCCACAAAATGGATGCCGAGCTGAGGGTCGTTGCGCGCGTCGTGCATGCCGGGCTCCTGCCCGCCGATATGCATGGCGTATTCCTTGCCGCCGAAACGCTCGGAGGCACGCTTTACGCCGTCGGCGAGCGCATCGCCGAAGCCCTCGCGCGCGATCATCTTCTCCACCAGTTTGAGGATCGCCTCGGTGTTGCCCCAGGTAAGATAGAGCCCGTCGGTCTGCGCCGGCGTCAGGATGCCGTGATCGAAGCATTCGATCGCCCAGGCCACGGTATTGCCCGCGCTGATCGTATCCATACCCGCGCGGTTGAGAAGCTCGTTGAGCTGGAAGATCGAATCGAGGCTCCAGTTCATCAGCAGCGGCCCAAAGGCCTCGATGGTCTCATACTCGGGCTTGTGCGTCTCGTCGAAGGAGACGTGCTTTCTGCCGCGGATGTTCAGCCTGCCGCCGCAGCCCAGAGGGCAGGAATAGCAGTGATACTTCGCCGTCTCAATCCGATTGATGTGCTCGGGGTTGTAGACGGCCTCCATCAGGCGCACGTCGCGCGGCGTGCCGCCCCAGTTCCTGATCGGGCCGTCGCCGCTGGTGATGGCCAGCGAGGTGTTGGCCTGCGTGCCCCATTCACGGAACATATAGGCGGTCATCGCGCCGTCGAGCGGGATATTGGGCAGATGGCCCATCATCGCGCCGCCCGCGCCGATGAAGACGCCGAGACCCGTGGGCAGCGTCATCTTCAAAAGCTTATGCCCCAGCTCCCTCGACAGGGCCTTGACCCTGTCGGGATCGTGACAGGGCAGCGGCCGCGCGCCCGCGAGCACCACGGCCTTGAGCTTTTTGCTGCCCATCACGGCGCCTACGCCGCTGCGCGCGGCGATGCGCCCGCCCTCGTTGCAGACGCCGGAGATCAGCGACAGCTTTTCTCCCGCCGGGCCGATGCAGGCCACGCAGGGTTTTTTGCGGCAGACGCCGTCGAGCTCGCGGTGCAGCGCCTTTTCGGCTTCCGTCGCGTCAAGACCCCAGTAGGGAGAGGCGTCGTGCAGCTCGGCCGTCTTGCCGTCGCAGAAGAGATAAACAGGCTTTTCCGCGATCCCGGAGATAAAGATCGCGTCGTAGCCGCACTGCTTGATGGCCGGGGCGAAGAGACCGCCGCAGTTGGCGTCGCCCCAGCCGCCGGTCAGCGGGCTTTTGCAGGCGGCCGACCAGCGCCCCGTCAGGAACGCGCCCGTGCCGCAGAGCGCCCCCGCCGCGAAGGCGAGGATGTTCTCCGGCCCCAGCGGGTCCGCCCCGGCGGGGATGTGGTTATACAGATACCAGGCCTCCAGCCCTTTTCCGGCCAGGACCGCCTCGTAGATCTGCGCCGGGATCTCGACGCTCTCCGCCGTCCCCGCGCCGAGATCGACGCGCAGGACCTTGCCCATGAAAGAGGTCATTATCTGTCGTATTCGCCGTACTCGCAGCCGATGCCGACTGCCTCGACCTCGTCGATGAGCACCCATTTGCCCACGCCGCGCTTATAGAGCTTCAGCACGCCGGTGCCGTTGCCGCCGTTCCACAGGCGGTTGTGGCGCTTGAGACCGGTCGGCGCCTCGTAGTTGATGTTGAGCATGTCGCGCTTGAGGCAGCGGATCTCGGTGTCCAGCTTCGCCGTCGCCGTGGTCTGCACGACGTGCCAGCGGATCTCGTCCTCGGTCTCCTCGCAGTCGAATTTCGTGCCCGAGAGCGTCCAGAACTTGGAGAAGTTGAACTCGTAATCCTTGCCCTCGTAGTAGAATTCGCCGAGGAGCTTTCTCTCCAGCGCCACGGGGCCGACCTTCGGCCTGCCGCCGCCGATGTTGAACACGGAATTCTCGAGCTTCTTGCCGGTGATGCGGCTGCGCAGATTGTTGCTCGACAGCCACACCCAGGGCGAGGTGAAGTCGCCGCCCCAGTTCTTGTCGGCGTATCCGTTGCAGGTCTCGGGCCGGACGACGTACTTCACGCCGTTGAGGACGATCTCGCCGGAGTACTTCGTCTTCATGCCCTCGGCGTGCCAGAACATCTCAAAGGCGTTGACGTCGCGGAAGAACTTGCCCGCGCCGTAGCCGACGTGGAAGGCGATCTTTTTGTCGATGTCGAGCTTCCAGCTCATTTCGCCGGCGTCGCACATCCACTCGGGGTGGGCGTCGCGCTGCGCCTCAGTCACGACGACGCGGCCCTCGGTGTGCGTCTCCGAGCAGGTGCAGCCGCCGCAGGAGATCGCATACGGCGCGTCGGGGTGCAGGCTCACGTCCTTCCATGCATAGAAATTGTGCAGTTGGCCGTGGTCCTCGCCCCAAAAGCCGACGTTGACCATGACATAGGACGGCAGGACCCCGCTCTTCTGCTTTTCCGGGTCGTTCCAGACGATGACGGGCTCATCCTTGGCGCGCGCGGGATTGCAGCAGAAGAATTCGATGTAAAAGGGCTTCTGTTCGCCCGTCTCGGCGTTCTCGGCGGTCAGCGAATGCCACCACCAGTCATAGCCTTTTTTCGCCAGCGGTCCGCGCAGCATGAAGGCGTTGCGGCTGATATCGTGAATGTTTGCCATGCTTTATTCCCTCACTTTCTGATCTCGTGCTCGAGCTTGATGTTTTCCACAACGCCCCGCTTCTCTTCCTCGATGCGCTTGACGAAGCGGCGCAGCTTGCCCTGCTGTGCCATGACGTACAGCTTTTTCACGGGCGGGACGGCGCTCATCAGCAGCTTGCTCGGCAGGTACACCGGGCAGGGATAGATGTGCTTTTTGAGCTTTTCGACGCCCTTGACCACGGCCTTGCCGACCGCCTCGGGCGCCTGGACGGGGAAGGGCGGCTCCATCTTGCGCCCGCCGCCGCCGACGTTGAAGAAATTGGTCTTCGTCGAGACGGGGTAGATGCAGGAGATCTGCAGATTTTTCGGCGTCTCGTCGCGGATGGCCTGCTGGAAGCCCTTCATCGCGAACTTGGTCGCGGCGTAGAGCGCGTAGCCCGGCAGCGCCATCTCGCCCATGGCCGAGATCGTGTAGACCAGACGGCCCTCGCGGCCGTCGAGGTGGTGGAGATACTTCGAATAGGTGTAGATGTGCCCCACGGTGTTGAGGTCGAAGATGTGGCTGATGCGGTCCCAGTCCTCGTAGTCGAAGCGCTCGTAGTACGGCGCGCCCGCGTTGCAGAAGAACAGGTCGATGTGTCCGTCGAAGACCTCCTCGGCCTTGGCGAAGAGCGCGTCCACGCCCTCCTTCGTGCTCAGGTCGCAGGAGAAGGGGATCACCCGCTCGCCGTAGTCGGCGATCATCTCCGCGCGGCGGCAGGCCGCGAGGACGCGGCAGTCCCTGTTCTGCGCGAGCAGCTCCTCCATGATGGACTTGCCGATGCCGGAAGAGGCGCCGGTCACGACGACGTTTTTATGGTTTTCCAAAACAAAAACACCCTCCGTTCGATATATTGCTACGTTTTATTTGATCGACATCACGGTATCGTAGGCGCTGTGACAGGCGTCGGCGATCGTGCCGCTCTGCAGCGCGTCGCCCACGCGCCAGATGCGCCGGACGCTGAGCCTGTCGAGCTGCCGCGCCAGATCCCCCGCGGGCTTCACGCCCAGCGAAAGCACCAGGTAATCGGCCTCGATCCGGCGGCGCTCGCCGCTCTTCACATCTTCGACCGTGACGCCTCCGCCGTCCACGGCGAGCAGCTTCGTGCCGGTTTCAAAGCGCGTGTCGGTCCTGCCCAGACGCTCCATTTCGTCGTCGGTGAGCTGGAACCAGTTGCCCGGCGCGATCTCATCCGCCATCTCGATGACGGTGACCTGATTGCCGGTCTCGCAGAGGATCTCCGCCGTCTCAAGCCCCGTCATGCCGGAGCCCGCGACGACGACCCTTGCATCGCGCAGCACCTTTTCGCGGTGGATGATCTGCGGCGCGGTAAAGACGTTCTCGCCGTCGATGCCCTCGATCGAACGGGGACGGACCGGCTCGCCGCCGGTGGCGACGACCACGCCCCAGGGGTCCATGTCCGCGATCTCCCGCGCGCTGAGCTCAGCGCCGAGGCGGATCTCCGCGCCGGCCTTGCGGGCCGCGGTCATCAAGTCCTCGATGCACCAGTAGAGCTTGTCCTTGAGATGGCATTCCGCGGCGGTAATGACCTGTCCGCCGGGCTTTTCGGCCTTTTCATACACGCTCACGTCAAAGCCGCGCATTGCCAGCGTCTGGGCCGCGGTCAGGCCCGCCGGCCCGGCGCCGATGACGAGGATCTTTCTTTGTCCGCCGTCGCGCGGCATATGGAAATACGTCCTCTCGCGCGCCACGGACATATTCAGCGCGCACTCTCCCGGCTTGCCCACGCCCGCGTTCGTCATGAACGAGCGGATGCAGTTGAGACAGCCGATGCAGCGGCGAATGTCCTCGGGATGACCGGAGGCGGCCTTCTCGACCCAATGCGGGTCGCAGATGAAGGTGCGGGCCGAGGCCACGAAGTCCTGATCGCCCTCCTCGAGCTGCCGCTCGGCCTGTTCGGGCGTGCGGATGACGTTCGCGGCGATGACCGGAATGGACACGACGCTCTTGATCTCGCGGGCGAGATACCTGCGCCAGCCGGGCTCGAAGGAGGTGGGCTCGAGCCAGTAGTTGTAGGCGTCGTAGCAGGCGGAGGTGACGTTGATCGCGTCTACCGTCAGCTCCTCGAGCCGCCGGGCGATCCTTTTGCCGTATTCCAGATCGTAGCCGACGCCCGGGCGGCCGACGCGGTCGTACATCTCGTCGGCGGTCAGGCGCACGGTCAGGGGATAATCGCGGCCGCAGCGCGCGCGGATGCCCTCGATGATCTCGGAAAGAAAGCGCATGCGCCCCTCAAAGCTGCCGCCGTATTCGTCCGTACGGCGGTTCGTGTGCGGTGAGAGGAACTGCTGGATGATATAGCCGTGTCCGGCGTGCAGCTCGACGCAGTCGACGCCCGCCTTTTGGCAGCGCACGGCGGCCTCAATGAAGTCGTTGATGAGTCCGCGGATCTCCCGTTTCGACATGGCGTGCATGCGCGTCGCGCCGTGCTTGGCCGGCTCGACCTTCGAGGGCGCCTGCACGGAGAAGCAGATGCCCTTGGCTTCCATCCCCAACAGCAGCGGCGTGCATTTGAAGACCTGGTCCATCACGCCGGGGAAGCGGTCGGCCACCGGGATGACAAGGGGCAGCGAGTTGATCGCGCTGGCCATGCCCTGTCGGCCGGGGTGGTGAAGCTGGATGCACAGCTTCGCGCCGTGACGGTGGAGACGCCCCGCGAATTCGCGCATCGGCTCGATGTGATAGTCGTGGCTCATCGCCAGCTGCGTAAAGGTAGACGCACCGCCCATGTCGTTGACGCGGCAGATGCCGGGGATGATCATGCCGACGCCGCCCTTCGCGCGCTCTTCATAGTAGTCCATCAGCCGCTCGGTAGGCTTGCCGTTTGTCTGGCCCAAAGAGAATTCCGCAGCCGTCATGACGGTGCGGTTCTTGACGGTCATGCTGCCGATCTTCATCGGAGAGAGCAGAAGATCATACACGAAAGCAGTTCCTCCTTGCTTTTTTTGTATAAAATAACTATACTTCCTCCGCCTTTTGCCGTCAAGTTTTTTGCAGAAGAAATGAATTCTTGACGGGGCGGAGACAGAGTCCTTATAATACAGACATACGAACAGGAGGCGGAGAGCATGGACGAACGCTTTATCCGCAGTCTCGGCGCGCTGGAGGAAAAAGAACTCGCCGCGCTGCGCGAAAAAAAGCTGCTGATCGCGGGCTGCGGCGGCTTGGGCGGCTATCTCGCGGAATATCTGCTGCGCCTCGGCGTCGGAGAGCTCGTCGTCGCCGACCCGGAGCGCTTTGCGCGCTCAAACCTCAACCGGCAGCTTTGGTGCACGGAGGAAAGCCTCGGCCGCTTCAAGGCCGCGGCGGCCGCCGAGCGCGCCGCGCTCGTCGCGCCGGACTGCCGCTTCACAGGGCACATATGCCGCCTCGACGGAAAGACGCTGCCGGGCCTGCTGCGCGGCTGCGACGCGGCGCTGGACGCGCTGGACAATGTGGAGAGCCGCCGCCTTTTGAAAGCGGAGTGCGACCGACAGGGTATCCCCTATGTTTTCGGCGCGGTAGGCGGCTGGGTCGCGCAGGCCGCTCTGTCCCTTCCGGGCGACGGCTTTCCGGATAAACTCTATCCGGAGGATCATGTGCAGGAAGACAGGAGCGTGCTGCCCTTCACCTGCGCGCTCGGCGCGGCGATGGAGGCGGCGCTGTGCGTCCGCTTCCTGTGCGGCAGACGGGTCGAGCCGGGACGGCTGTACAGCTTCGACCTGGAGAGGATTGACCTTCAGCATATAAAGCTGTAAAGGAGCAAGCGAAAGCTCCCCGTGAAAACGGGGAGCTTTCGCTTGCTCGGAGGCGGAAAGCTACTCCACCTCGACCACGCCGTCCTCCTTGACGGTGACGGTCATGCCGCTCCGGACATAGTCGAGGAATTCCCCGCCGAGGGTGTCGACGACGGGCATCTTTGCCTCGGTCCACACGTCGCCGAGGATCGCGCCGGAGGCGGCCAGCGAGTCGATCGGCTCGGAGAAAAGCATGCAGGCAGGCTGCTTGCCCATCGAGCAGGCTGCATAGAGGATCATGCCGCCGGTCGTCGAGCCGATGGTCATCGGCAGGCACAGCGCCTTGCCCAGCATCGGTTTTTTGTAGATGTCGGGATTGTTCTGATCACCGCACTTGACGGCTTTGTCGCCGAACATCAGGGCCATCTGATAGCTCGCGAGCGTGTTGAAGCCGCCGCGGCTGACGAGCGCCTCGGCCGAGCAGGTGCCGGGAACGATGACGCGTCCTTTGAACTGCCTCATTTTGCCGCCTCCTTTGCCGTGATGATCGCGAGGATCTCATCCTCGGTGTAGTAGCGCGCGCTGGTATAGGTGCGCAGCTTGTTCGAGCAGGTGATGACCGCCTTCTTCTTGCAGAGAGGATTGTTCATGTACATCAGCGGGCAGATGTAGCTGAGGATCACGCCGTAGGAGCGCAGCTTCGAGGCGTAGACCGTCTTTTCCAGCGCCTTGAGCACGGGCGCCGAAGCCGTGAAGACCGTCGGCACCGTGACCTTGCCGAGGCCGTTTTCGCGCAGCGCGGCTTCGATCCGGTCGGCCCAGGAGATCAGCTGAGAGGTCGACAGATGCGGGCAGCCGATGAAGCACAGCTGCGGCTTCGCCTCCGGGTCCTTCCAAACGACGGGATAGCTCTGCTTCACGCGCTCGAGCTCGGCGTCGTCGATGACGTAAAGCTGCGCGCCTTCGCGCAGGAGCGCCTCGCCCTGCTTTTTTGCTTCGGGCGTCAGGTTTTCGATATGGTAGAGCCCCACCGCGCCGTTCGAGGCCGTGGCGGCGCCGAAGTCCTTGAGATAGGCGCAGGCCTCGTCGGTCAGCTCGGTGCCGAGCCAGCGGTCGAGCCCTTTGACGTAGGGCACGTCCTCCATGACCTTCATGCCGACGGCCGAGCCGAGCAGCTGGGCCTCCGGGCGCTTCGAGCATCTGACCTCGACGACCCAGCTCGCCTTGCGGCCCTCGTCTGTCAGCAGGCCGAACTCCGGCACGAAGCCGGCGATCGAGCCCATCAGCTCGATGATGCCGGAATTGCGGTTGCAGCGCGCGCCGAGCACCGAATTGGCGTACACGACGGCCGAGCTCTCGGCCCAGGAGAGCACCTCGCCCTCGTTGGGCTTGTTGCCGACCTCGTCGAGATAGCAGGTGCAGGTGTAGCCGTCGTCGGAGGTGATGCCCAGGCGGCGCAGCTGCTCCTCGTAGGGTTTCTGGTCGGTGTACATGATCTTCTTGAACACGATGTCCTCCAGCAGGGAGGAGGGGACCTTGGGATCGAGCGGCCTGGGGTCGGCGGTAAATTTCTGCGCGCTCGCGAGACCGCCGTCCAGCAGCTGGTCATACAGCTCGTAAACCGGCTTGATGGCCTTGAGGCCGAAGGAAATGACCGTGTGGCCGTATCGGCTCGTCACGGGGACCATCCGCTCGGCGCCAAAGGCGTCGCCGTACATCACGAGCGTCTTGACGACCTTCGCCATGGTCTCGCCCCGGGAGCCGTCCAGCAGGGCCTGCTGCTCCGGTGTCAGGATCAATTTTATCACTCCTTATTGTAAAATATTTCCTTGTTTTGCCGCTTTTTGGCGGGCTTTTCACTGTAAAATATTCTATCACCCGCATCCGGGGAAGTCAACAAAAGCAAAGGAGATCAAGGCCTTCGGCCGCGGGGAGACGGTTTTCGGCCTGCCGCCCCGTCAGAAGAGGAGCTCGTACCGCGTGCAGCCGTTGAAGGCGGCGAAGCGCCTCAGCGCGCGATCCAGCGCGCTCTGCAGCGTTTTCGTCTGCCGGATGCCCGGCTCCCACCAGAGCCCTCTGACACGGAGAACGCCGCTTTTGCGGTCCGCGGCGGCGTCGATGCGGCCCACAAAGCCCTCGCCGTACAGGATCGGCAGGGTATAGGGGCCGTATCGACGCTTGTCCGCGGGCGTGTAGATCTCCCAGGCATAGCGGAAATCCCACAGTGCCGCGATCATGGCCTTGTCCCACAACATCGGGTCGAGCGGCGCCAGAAAAGCCATGCGCGCGGAAAGATCCGCCGTTCCGGCGAGAACGGACTGCATCAGCGCCTCGTCCTCGGCGCGGTAGTAGAATACCGGTTTGAGGCCTTCGATGCGGACGGGCCGAACGGCGTCGGCCGCCGCCAGCCGCGCAAGGGCCGTCCTGCGGCCGGCGGCGCTGAGCTCGAGGCCCAGAAAGGCGGGAGAACTTTTATCCCAGAGCAGCCCCACCGCGCCGATCCGCCGCAGTACCCGCCAGCAGAGCAGCTCCTCCTCGTCCGCACAGGGGTTTTCGGCGGAGAGAAGAGCGCTGTCCAGATGGCGCTCGGCCAGATCGTAGTATTTTCGGCTGCCCTCCTTGTGGTGGATCACCAGAACGCCGTCGGTGTAAAGCTGCTCCAGAACGGAGCGCGCGGCCTGAGAGGTCTTGTGCCAGTTCCCGCTCCAGTGCATGGAGGAATGCCAGAAGATCTCCCCGTGTATGGGAAGGGTGTCCGCGGAGACAGGGCCGTTTTCCCGGATATGGTCGAGAGCCTGCCGTTCCAGTTCCGCCAGGCCCGCGAAGCTCGCGCCCAGCGCGCGGCTTCGGCTGCGGTAGGCGGAGAAATACGGCCAGTCCTCCGCCGGGAAGATCGAAAGCTCCTTGTCGGCATAGTCCACCAGACGGCGGTCCCGATACAGGAGCTCCTGCAGCATCTGTCTGCGAAAGCCCCCGACGCGGGACTGCAGCGTCAGCTCGGCGTTCTTCCCGCAGATGTCCACCGGGTCGAACTGGATACAGCCCGCCTGACGGATATAGGCGTACGCGCCCTCCTTGCCGCAGAAACGACGGCGGCCCAGAAGGCCCTGCTTCGAGAGGATGAACCGCCGCGCCTGCTGTCTGCTCAAGCTCCTCATAAGCACTGCACCTCCGTCTCAGCGCTCTTTTTCTGCGCCGGCCGCCGCGCCGCGCGTGGCCTCGCACATGAAACGGCACAGGGGCATGAGCCTTTCGAAATCCTTCGCCATCGCGCCGACGAGCGCGGAAGAATACAGCAGAGCGTCGTGGTCGCGCCGCGTGCCGAAATCGAGATACTTGCGGTTGTACCAGGGGTTGAGCGTCTCTCCGAGATCGCCTTTGGGGCGGCGGTACTCCTCGCCGTGCAGGGCAAAGCCCCTCATCGACGGCAGGGGGGCGAGCAGCCGTTCGAAGGCCGCGGGATTGGCGGAGACGGCCCGGCGGAAGGCCTCCATCGTCGGGGCCGTCGGCGCCCAGAGTCCGAGCCCGTAGGAATACTCCGCCGCGCCGATCTCAAACCAGAACGAGGGTCCGAAATCTCCCGCGCCGACCGGCGTGACCGTGAACCACAGATGATCCTTGTACGGCCCGCGTCCGAAAAGCCGCCGCGCATCGCGGTAGATGCGCGCAATATGCACCGTGAAGTCCTCGCCGGGGAAGCGGCGGGTCAGCTCCTCGTACAGCGCGCGCGCCAGCGCCCTGAACGGCTCGTTGAGCACGCGCTCGAATTGCTCCTTATGCGCCAGGAACCACGGCCGCTCGTTGTTGAAAGACAGCTCCCAGAGGAACTCGCCCGTCTCTTTTGAAAAGCCCTCGAACATGAAATCTTCCCTCTCCGTTTGATAGTTTTATTGTAACACCGCCGCGCCTACTGTACAAGGGCGGGAGAACATGTTATAATCCATATTCGGTAATTTGCATTGAGAAAGCCGGGATATCCTTGAAAATCATCATTGCCGGCGCGGGCAAGGTCGGCGCGGGCATCGCCCAGAGCCTCGAGGCCGAGGGCCACGACATCACCCTCATCGACCGCGACAGCGCCACGATCGACCGCATGGTCAACGAACTCGACGTGATCTGCTGCCTCGGCAACGCGACCCACCTCGACACGCTGCGCGAGGCGGGGACCGACCAGGCCGACATTTTCATGGCCGTGACGGAGAGCGACGAGGTGAACATGATCTGCGCGCTGGCCGCGCGGCGTCTCGGCGCGCGCTATATCGTCGCGCGCATCCGCGACCCCGAATACCTTACGCAGACGGAATTCCTGCGCGAGGCCGTGGGCCTGTCCGTCATCGTCAACCCCGAATACGAGTGCGCCAAGGAGATCTCGCGCATCCTGCGCTTCCCCAGCGCCGTGCGCGTTGAGACCTTTTCCAAGGGCAGCGCCGAGATCATCGACTACCGCGTGCCGGAGGGCAGCCCCCTGCACGGGCTGGACCTGCTCGAATGCGGCCGCCGCTTCGGCGCAAAGGTGCTCGTCTCGGTCGTCGAGCGCGGCGACGAGGCGCTCATCCCCAACGGCGACTTTGTGCTGCGCAGCGGCGACAAGCTCAGTCTGATGGGCGAGGGGCGCGAGCTGCGGCGCTTCTTCACCGCCGTGGGCGGCAAGCGCCGGCGCGTGAAAAAGGTGATGATCATGGGCGGCAGCCGCACGAGCGTGTACCTGGCCGACCTGCTCGACGAGAGCGGCATCTCCGCCACGGTGTTCGACCGCTCGCGCGAGCGATGCGACGAGCTGTGCGACCTCATCCCGCACGCGCGCGTGATCTGCGGCGACGCCGCGCGCGACGAGGTGCTGCTCGAGGAGGGCATCCGTTCGGCCGACGCCTTTGTCGCGCTCACGGGCGACGACGGGGACAACATCGTCACCGCCATGTACGCCAAACGCTGCGGCGTGCCGAAAACCGTGGTCAAGGTCAACATGCGCCACTTCTCGGGCATGCTCGACGGCGAGGGCGACAGCATGATCACCCCCAAGGAGATCGTCTCCCAGCAGATCACGGGCTTCGTGCGCGCGATCTCCAACTCCGCCGCCTCGAGCAGCATCGAGACAATCCACAAGCTCGCGGGCGGGCGGATCGAGGCGATGGAGTTCAAGGTGGGCGAGAGCGCGAACTGTCTCGGCGTGCCGCTGCGCGATCTCAAGCCGCGCAAGGGCGTGCTCATCAGCGCAATCACCCGCGGCGAAAAGACCCTGATACCCAACGGCTCCACCACGATCGAGAGCGGCGACCACGCCGTGGTCATCGCCCCGGCGGGGATGCTGCGGGATATCAACGACATCATGGGCGGCGAGCGATGAATTACGGAATGATCGCCTACATCCTCGGCCGCGTGCTGCTGATCCTCGCGGCCCTGATGCTGCTGCCGCTGCTCGCCGCGCTCGTGTGCGGGGAATCGGCCCTGCCCTATGCGCTGACGGCGCTGCTCACGGCGCTCGTCGGCGGCGGGCTGTGGCTCGTCAGGCCGAAAACGCGCGAGATCTACGCGCGCGAGGGCTTTACCTGCGTGGGGCTGTCGTGGCTGGCGATGTCGCTGCTCGGCTCGCTGCCCTTTGTGATCAGCGGCGACATCCCCCGCTTCATCGACGCCTTTTTCGAGACGGTCTCCGGCTTTACGACGACGGGCGCCTCGATCCTGAACGACATCGAAAGCCTGTCGCGCGCGGGCCTGTTCTGGCGCAGCTTCACGCACTGGATCGGCGGCATGGGCGTGCTGGTGTTCCTCATGGCCGTCATGCCCATGAGCGGCGAGCGTTCGATGCACATCATGCGCGCCGAGGTCCCGGGCCCGACCGTGGGCAAGCTTGTCCCGCGCGCACGGCAGACCGCGCGCATCCTTTATCTGATCTATACGGGCTTCACCGTCGCAGAGACGATCCTGCTCATGTGCGGCGGCATGAGCTTTTACGAGGCGCTGCTCCACGCCTTCGCCACGGCGGGCACGGGCGGCTTCTCCACGCGCAACGCCTCGATCGCGGCCTTTGACAGCGCCTATATCGAGGGCGTGATCGGCGTCTTTCTCGTGCTCTTCGGCATGAACTTCAACCTCTTCTATCTGATCCTGATCGGGCGCGTGCGCGAGGCGCTGCGCAGCGAGGAGCTGCACCGCTATTTTGAGATCATCCTCGCGTCGATCGCGCTGATCGTGCTCGGCACGTTCCGGCGCTACGGCTTTGCCGGCTCTCTGCGCCACGGCTTCTTCATCACGATGACGACGCTCTCCACCGCGGGCTTCTGCACCCAGGACTATATGCTGTGGCCCGCTTATCTGCAGACGATGATCGTTCTGCTGATGTTCATCGGCGGCTGCGCGGGCTCGACCGGCGGCGGATTGAAGCTCTCTCGCGTGATGCTGTTCATCCGCACCGCCGCGGCGGACGTGGGGCGCGTGGTCAATCCGCGCCGCGTCAACCGCGTGGAGATGGACGGCAAGCGCGTCACGGCCGAGACGACGGGGGCCGTGTACGCCTATGTCGCTCTCGTGATGCTGATCCTGCTCGGCTGCACGATGCTCGTCTCCTTTGACGGTTATGACTTCTCCACCAACTTCACCGCCGCGCTCTCGTGCATCTCCAACGTCGGCCCGGGCCTCGGGAAGATCGGTCCGAGCGGTAACTTTTCGATCTTCTCCTCCTTTTCCAAGCTCGTGATGGCCGTCACGATGCTCTTCGGACGTCTGGAGATCTACGCGATGCTGATCCTGTTCATTCCCTCCACCTGGAAAAGGAGATAATATGAGCCAAAAGCCCAAAAGCAAAAAAAAGCCGCGCGATCTGCACAGCCGGGTCTACCGCCGCTATTTTGCCCAGCACGAAGAGGTCGGCCATCTCGACGAGAAGGGCCGCGTGAGCATCGAGCGTATCTATCGCGGGAGCTGGACCGTGCAGCTGCTCGACGACGCTGCGCTGCGGCGCGAACGGGCGCTGCTTGCGCTGCTCTATGTCCTCGCGGCGGCGGCCTTCGTTTTCGCCGCGCTGCGCGATCTGCCCGGGAACCGGACCTGGTATCTCTCCGCCGCGCACGTGCTCGCTTTCGCGTTCCTGGCCTGGACGCTCGTCGGCCTGTTCAACTACTGCAGCGACGGCGCACGGATGACCGTGGGCGAATACCGCTGCGGCGCGCTCCGCTTCCGGCAGGGCAGTCTTCTCTCCGGCGCGGCGCTGGGGGCCTGCGCGCTTCTGTATCTGCTGTGCGCCGCGCTTTTCAAAACGGACAGAGGAGGGCATCTTTTCTGCGCGGCCCTCAGTCTTGCCGCGGCTGCGCTGCTGCTGCTCGCGCGGCGGACCGATCTGCGCGTGCCCTGTGAAACGATCGAAAACACGGCGGAGCTCCCGCCGACTTCGGATTGATAAGGAGCACGGACCGGATGCGACGCATCCGGTCCCTTTCGTTTTTTCTTAAGGATCGTGAAGATGAAAAATGAACGGTTGAAAAGCTGAATTATTGTGTTATAATGTATCTTTAGTTAATTATGTCAAACGGAGGCATACTATACGATGTCCAAAAAACAATTCAAAGCCGAGTCGAAACGTCTGCTGGATCTGATGATCAATTCGATCTACACCAACAAAGAGATCTTCCTGCGAGAGATCATCTCGAACGCCTCGGACGCCATCGACAAGCTCTGCTATATCTCGCTGACCGACGATCAGGTCGGCCTCAGCCGGGACGATTTTCACATCGACGTGATCCCCGACAAGGAGGCGCGCACGCTGACGGTGCGTGACAACGGCATCGGCATGAACGCGCAGGAGGCCGAGAACAACCTCGGCGTGATCGCGAAGTCCGGTTCGCTGAACTTCAAAAACGAGATGGACGGCGAAAAGGGCGAGGATCTGTCGATCATCGGCCAGTTCGGCGTGGGCTTCTACTCGGCCTTCATGGTCTCTGACAAGGTCACGGTCATTACCCGCAAGTACGGCGAAGAGAGCGGCGTGAAATGGGAGAGCACCGGCGCCGACGGCTATACCGTTGCGCCGTGCGAGCGCGAGAGCGTCGGGACCGATGTGATCATGCACCTCAAACCCGACTCCGACGAGGAGCTCTTCGGCACCTATCTGGAGATCTGGAAGCTCAAGGCGCTGATCCGCAAATACTCCGATTATGTGCGCTGGCCCATCCGCATGGACGTGCCGCGGCAGGAGAGGGAAGAGACCGGCGAAAAGAACGACGACGGCTCGCCCAAGTACGAATACAGGACCGTCGTGGAGAACGAGACGGTCAACAGCATGATCCCGATCTGGCAGCGCAGCCGCAAGGAAGTCACCGACGACGACTGCATCGCCTATTACAAAGAGCACAACCGCGAAGCCAAGGACCCCTGCGCGCTCGTGCGCGTCGACGCAGAGGGCGCCGTGTCCTACAAGGCCATGCTCTTCGTCCCCGGCGAGGAGAACGCGGCCGCCTTCTACGGCGAGGGCAAGGGCGGCATCACGCTTTACTCCAACGGCGTGATGATCATGGAAAAGTGCGACAAGCTCGTACACGATTATTTCGAGTTTGTCAAGGGCGTGGTCGACTCGCCGGACCTGAGCCTGAATATCTCCCGCGAGATCCTCCAGCACGACCGCCAGCTGCGCGTGATCGGACAGAACCTCGAGAAAAAGATCAAGGGCGAGCTGGAAAAGCTGATGAAGGACGATCGGCCGAAGTACGAGGAGTTCTTCAAAAACTTCGGCTACCACCTCAAGGTGGGCGTCTGCGACGAATACGGCCGCTATAAGGACTTTCTGAGAGATCTGCTCCTCTTCCACACCGGCGAGGACAAGCAGGTCACGCTCAAGGAATACGTCGAGAACATGCCCGAGAGCCAGAAGAGCATCTACTTCGCCTCTTCCGATTCGCTCAGGCACGCGATGAGCCTGCCGCAGTGCGCGGAGGTGAAGCGCCGCGGCTATGAGCTGATCTATCTGCTCTCCCCGCTCGACGAGATGGTGCTCGAGGCCCTGCACGATCAGGACGGCAAGAGCTTCTGCAACGTCGTCACCGACGATCTCGGCTTCGACACCGACGAGGAGAAGAAGGCCGCCGAGGAGCGCGATATCGAGAACAAGGATTTCCTTGCATTCGTAAAGGAAAGCCTGGGCGAGCGCTTCAGCAGGGTCAAATTCTCCACCAAGCTCGCCGAGCTGCCCTGCGCGATGTCCACCGAGGGCCCCGTCACCCTGGAGATGGAAAAGTATTTCCGCCGCGGCCCGAGCGAGGAGATGCGCAAGGTGCGCGCCAGCCGCGTGCTGGAGCTCAATGGCGAGAGCCGCCCCGTGCAGGTCATGCGCGAGACATGGGAAAGCGATAAAGAAAAAGCCGGCCGCATCGCCGCGATCCTCGGCACGCTGGCCGAGCTGATGGCCGGTGCGGACATCGATGATCCCGCGGAGCTGGCAAAGAACGTAAGCGAACTGTTCTAAGACAAGATTTGGAGTTTTGACAGATGGCGAAAAGGCTGGGCATCTATATCCACATTCCGTTCTGTGCGAGCAAGTGCGGCTACTGCGACTTCTATTCGCTCGCCGGCTGCGAGCATCTGATGCCGGAATATCATCAGGCGCTGCTGGCCCATCTGAAGGAGTCGGCGCAGTCGATCAAGGCCTACGAGGTGGACAGCCTCTACTTCGGCGGCGGAACGCCCAGCTTTTACGGGGCCGACCGCATCGCCGACATCTTCAACACGCTCAAGCTCAACGGCAACGTGCGCACGGACAGCGAGGTCACGGTCGAGTGCAACCCCGACTCCACCAGCCCCAACGCGCTCAAGCTCCTGCGCGAGGAGGGCGTCAACCGGCTGTCGATCGGCGTGCAGGCCTCGGACAACAACATCCTCAAGCTGATCGGCCGGCGGCACAATTTTCAGCAGGCAAAGCAAACGATCCAGCAGGCCCGCAAGGCCGGCTTCGAGAACATCAACCTCGATCTGATCTACGGCCTGCCCAGCCAGACCAAGGGCGACTGGGCCGAAACCCTGGCAAGGATCGTGGAGCTTCACCCCGAGCATATCTCCTGCTACGGCCTGCGCCTCGAGGAGGGTACGCCGATGTGGAACGAATACCACGGCTCTCCCATCCTGCCGGACGACGACGAGCAGGCGGATATGTACTGCTACGCCGCCGAGATGCTCGAGCGTTACGGCTATCGGCAGTACGAGGTGTCCAACTTCGCCGCGCCGGGCTTTGAGTCGCGGCACAACCTCAAGTATTGGAACCTGGACGACTACATGGGCTTCGGCCCCGGGGCGCACTCCTGCGTCGGCACGCTGCGCTACAGCTTCGTCCGGGACCTGAAAAAATACATCGCCGGGATCGAGAAGAAAACAAGCATCGTCGACGAATACCAGCGCATAGACCCGCTTGAGCGCGCGGTAGAATATATCATGCTCGGCATGCGCACGGTGCGCGGCATCTCGGAGCGCGACTACCGCATCCGCACCCAGTGCGACTGGCGGCCCGTCTTCCAGACGCTGCTGGCCTTTCGACAGAAAGGCTGGGCGGTCGAGGAAGAGGGCAGGTGGCATTTCACGGTGCCGGGCTTTCTGATCTCGAACACGCTGATCGGTCTGCTGCTCGAGGCCCAGGCAAACGGGCGGATCGAGGGCACGCCCTGGCTCAGCGAGGCCTACGCGGCCGAGGAGAAGATCAGCATCCCCAAGAGCGAGGAAGAGATGTTTACCGAGCTCTATCAACAAAGAAGCGAAAACAGTGAGGACCAGGCATGAGCGATAACAAAAGAGATTATCCGGAATGGCTCGATCAGGAGCTTTTCGGCTCTCTGACGGAGGAGGACTCCACCGCAGGGCCGAAGCGCGTGCCCGACAAGGAGGCCGCGCCGCGGAAGGACGCACCTGCCGGGACGGAGAAGGACGCGCCGAAGAAAAAGAAAAAGGCAAAGGCGCCGTCCCGCGCCGGTGAAAAGGACGTCACGGAGAAATCCGCCGCGAAGAAGCGCGAGGACAAGCCGGAGGACGGGCCGAAGCCCAAAAAGAAGAAAGCCGCGGCAAAGAGCGCCGGCGACGGAGAGACCCCGCGCACGGGCGAGGAGGCTGTCTCCGCCGAAAAGACGAGCGCGCCACCGAAGAAGAAAAAGAAGAGCGAAGAAGAGCTTGCCGCAAAGGCAGAGCGCGAGCTCGCAAAAAAGGAAAAGCGCGAGAAGGCGCGCAGGACCGCAAGAAAGTGGCTGATCGCGCTGATCGTGCTCGTCTCGCTCGCACTGATCCTCTGCGCCGGCGCGTTTACCGCCGCCCATCTCGTTACGGCCAGCGATACCAACCTGCCCAACGTCTATGTCGGAGGCGTTTATGTCGGCGGCATGACGAAGACGGAGACGATCGCCGCGCTCGACGAGGCCAAATGGGATGAGACCCGCGGCGGCACGCTCAAGGTCGATCTGCCGAAGGACGTTTCCTTCGAACTGGACTACCTTACGGCCGGCGCCTATCAGCCCAAGGAGGAAGCGGCCGAGGCCGCCTATGCCTACGGCCACACCGAGGACAAGTTCGATAATCTTCGTACCTATATCGAAGATCTGCTCAGTCCCGTCGAGCTCGGCCGCACCGAGTTCACGATCGACCGCGCTTATGTGTCCGAGGCCGTCGACCGCGCGGTGGACGAATTCGAAAGCCGTACCGCGGGCGAGGAATACAGCATCGACGAGAAGAACTCGACGCTGGAGATCGTCAAGGGCGCCGGACAGGTCACGCTCGACCGCGGAGCGATCTGCGACAAGGTCTGCGCGCTGCTCCTCTCCGGCGGGAAAGAGCTGGAGTGGAGCGATATCATCGGCGAGGTGCGGATGCCGGACTTTGCCGCGATCGCGGAAGAGCTGAGCCGCGAGCCCGTCAACGCCTATTACGATCCCGAAAAGGACGAGATCATCCCCGAGATCCTGGGCGCAGAGCTTGACACGGCGAAAGCCGAGGAGCTCTGGAGCAAGGCGGGCGTGCTCGACGAGATCAGCGTGCCGATCACGCTCATCGAGCCGGAGATCACGGAGGCAAATCTCCGGGAGGTCATCTTCCATGACAAGCTGGGCGACTGTCTGACCTATCTGTGGGGCAGCACGGCCAACCGCATCTCCAATGTCCGCGTGGCCTGCAGCCGCTTCGACGGCATGGTCCTACAGCCGGGAGAGACCTTCTCCTACAACGATGTTGTGGGCGAGCGCACGGCGGAGGCCGGCTTCAAGCTGGCGCCCACCTACAGCGGCACGGCCCACATCGACGCGCTCGGCGGCGGCATCTGCCAGGTGTCCTCCACACTGTACAACGCGGCGCTTTACGCCGGTCTGCAAATCGACGAACGCGTCTGTCACACAATGATCGTCGGTTATCTGCCGCTTGGCCTCGACGCGACCGTCGACTGGCCGGACACGAACTTTGTCTTCACGAACAACCGCGACTACCCCATCAAGATCAAGGCCGGCGTGAACGACCGGGGCAGCGAGCTGCTCATCGAGATCTGGGGCACGGACGTGGACGGCTCCTACGTCGATATGCTGCACTTCGAATGGCCGGCCTACGACGAGGTATACCATGACGAGTACGGCATCGACGTCCAGGTCGGCTGGGGCGCGCGGTCGATCCGCCGCACCTACCACGCGGACGGCAGCTACACGGACGAGGACAACGTATACAGCTATTACCACCTCCCCGACGACGAGATTGCCTGGCCCGCAATCCATACCGCCGACACGGATACCGATACCGATACCGGAGAGGATTATGAAGAGGATAACGAGGAAGTGACAGTGGGCTGACAACAAACCCGCAGAGAAAAAAGAGGAGAAGCAAGATGGAAAAGAAAACCTTTTATATCACCACACCGATCTATTACCCTTCGGACAAGCTTCACATCGGCCATGCCTACTGCACCGTGGCGACCGATGCGATCGCCCGCTACAAGCGCCTGCGCGGCTATGACGTGATGTTTCTCACCGGCACGGATGAGCACGGCCAGAAGATCGAGTCCAAGGCGAAGGCCGCCGGTCTCAGCCCCCAGGAATTCGTCGACCGCATCGTCACCGGCGAGAAGGGGATCAAGGACCTCTGGAAGCTGATGAACATCTCCAACGACCGCTTCATCCGCACCACCGACGACTACCATGTCGAGGCGATCCAGCGCGTGTTCCGCAAGATGTACGACAACGGCGACATCTACAAGGGCAAGTACAGCGGCAAGTACTGCAAGGACTGTGAGAGCTTCTGGACCGAGACGCAGCTGGTCGACGGCAAATGCCCCGACTGCGGCCGCGCCGTCCAGGACGCCGAGGAGGAAGCCTATTTCTTCCGTCTGTCCAAGTACGCCAAGCCCGTGCAGGAGCTGCTGGAGACCGGCACCTTCCTCGAGCCTGCCTCCCGCGTGAATGAGATGATCAACAACTTCATCAAGCCGGGACTGGAGGACCTGTGCGTCTCGCGCACCAGCTTTACCTGGGGCGTGCCCGTGGATTTCGATCCGGGCCACGTCGTCTATGTCTGGGTCGACGCGCTGTTCAACTACTGTACGGCGCTGGGCCTGTACAACGACCGCTATCACGACTTTGAGAAATACTGGCCGGCGGACGTGCACGTCGTCGGCAAGGAGATCGTGCGCTTCCACTCGATCATCTGGCCCGCCATGCTCATGAGCGCGGGCCTGCCCCTGCCGAAGAAGGTCTACGGCCACGGCTGGCTGATCATCGACGGCGGCAAGGTGTCCAAGTCCAAGGCGAACAACTCCACCAACGTCATCGACCCCTATATCCTCTCGGAAAAGTTCGGCGTCGACGCGCTGCGCTTCTTCCTGCTGCGCACCTTCCCCTTCGGCTCCGACGGCAACTTCTCCAATGAGCTTCTGATCTCCACGATCAACACGGACCTTGCCAACGATCTGGGCAACCTCGTGTCCCGCACGACGGCGATGATCGAGAAGTACTTCGGCGGCGAGCTGCCGCAGGAGCGCCTCTCCGATCCGCTCGACGACGAGCTCAAAGCGATGATCCGCGCCCTGCCGGAGAAATATGCCGCCCAGATGGACATCTATCAGCCGCACCTCGCGCTCGAGGAGGTCTTCCGCGTCATCCAGCGTGCGAACAAGTACATCGACGAGACGATGCCCTGGGTGCTGGCGAAGGACGAGGCGAACAAGCCCCGTCTTGCCGAGGTCATGTACAATCTGCTCGAGGCGCTGCGCATCAGCCTGATCTGCCTCACGCCCTTCATGCCCGAGAGCTGCGACAAGGCGTTCGCGCAGATCGGCGCGCAGAACTGCCGCAGCTGGGATAACGCCGTTTACGGCGCGCTCGCGGGCGAGATCCGCGTCCGCAAGGGCGAGACGCTCTTCCCGCGTCTCGATCTGGACAAGACCCTCGCCGAGCTCGAGGAGATCTCGCGCCGCTCGAAGGCTCCCGCGGCCAAGCCCGTGCTGCCCGACGTGACGATCGACGAGTTCGCCAGATGCGACATGCGCGTGTGCAAGGTGCTCTCCTGCGAAGCGGTGAAGAAGAGCGACAAGCTCCTCAAGTTCATGCTCGACGACGGCAGCGGCACGCCGCGCCAGATCCTCTCCGGCATCCGCAAGTTCTACGAGCCCGAACAGCTCGTCGGCAAGACCGTGGTCGCGATCCTGAATCTGCCGCCGCGCAAGATGATGGGGCAGGATTCCAACGGCATGCTGCTCTCCGCGGTGAAGGAGGTCGACGGCAAGGAAGAGCTGCACCTCATGATCCTTGACGACTCCGTCCCGGCCGGCGCGCAGCTTTGCTGATCCTCCGGAGTTTTTCGGCGGCAGGATGTGAAAACATCCTGCCGCTGTCCTCACGCTTGCGCTTGTATCAAAGAAAAAAGCGTGATATAATCCCTTCCCGGTAAAAACAAGCACAGGAGGCTTGATGATATGACAAAGATCGATATCTTCTCCGGTTTTCTCGGCGCGGGCAAGACCACGCTTATCCGCAAGCTGATCGCGGAGGCCTATCAGGGCGAAAAACTGGTGCTCATCGAGAACGAATTCGGCGAGATCGCCATCGACGGCGGCTTTCTCAGGGACGCGGGCGTGGAGATCACCGAGATGAACTCCGGATGCATCTGCTGCACCCTCGTGGGCGACTTCACAAAGGCGCTGAAAAAGGTCATGGACGACTTCGCCCCGGACCGCATCCTCATCGAACCCTCGGGCGTAGGCAAGCTCAGCGACGTCGCGCGCGCGGTCGAGCGCGTGGACGGCGCCGTCATCGGCAGCCGCGTCACCGTCGTGGACGCCGGCAAGGCCAGGATGTACATGCGCAACTTCGGCGAGTTCTTCAACGACCAGGTCGCCAACGCCGACCTCATCGTCCTGAGCCGCACCGACGTCGTCCCGGCGGAAAAGGTCGTCGCCGCGAGCGAGCTGCTGCGCACGCTCAACCCAAACGCCAAGTTCATCACCACCCCGCTCCTGCAGCTCGACGGCGCGCAGGTCCGCGAGGCCATGGAGCACGACGCCCTGCATGAGGAGATGGAGCGCCTGCGCCATGAGCACGAGCACCATCACCATGACGGGGAAGAGGAACACGAGCATCACCACCACCACGACCACGGCGAGGATGAGTGTGACGACCCGGAATGCGAGTGCCACCATCACCACCACGACCATGACGATGACGAGCACGAGCATCACCACCACTATGATGAAAACGGCGTTTGCGAATGCGGTCATCACCACGACGATGATGAGGACGAGCACGAACACCACCATCATCACCACCACGCCGACGAGATCTTTACGTCCTGGGGACATGAGACCGCGCGCAGGTTCTCTGAAGAGAGCATCCGCGCGATCCTTGCGAAGCTCGGCGACGAGGAGAAGTTCGGCATGGTGCTGCGCGCGAAGGGCATCGTGGATGCGGTCGACGGCGAGTGGATCTATTTCGACTACGTCCCGGGCGAGATCGACGTACGCCGCGGCAGCCCGGCCGTGACCGGCCGCTTCTGCGTGATCGGCTCGAAAATGAAAGAAGACGCACTGAAGGAGCTGTTCGGCCTTGAGTAATCCCAAAGAAATGCCCGTCTATCTCTTCACCGGCTTTCTGGAGGCGGGCAAGACGAAGTTCATCCAGGAAACGCTGGAGGACAAGCGCTTCTGCAACGGCGAGCGCACGCTGCTGCTCGTCTGCGAGGAGGGCGAGGAGGAATACGAGCCCGACCAATTTGCGGACAAAAGCGTGTTCATCCGCACGATCGAGGACCAGAGCGAGCTCAACCCCGAGCGTCTCGGCGCGCTGGCGAAGGAGACCCGCGCTGAGCGCGTGGTCATCGAGTACAACGGCATGTGGATGCTCGACGCCCTCTACGGCGCAATGCCGGAGGGCTGGATGGTCTATCAGGAGTTCCTTTTTGCCGACGCAACGACCTTTTTGAGCTACAACGCCAATATGCGCCAGCTCGTCTACGACAAGCTCAAGAGCTGCGAGCTCGTGGTATTCAACCGCTTCAGGCCGGATATGGACAAGATGACCTTCCATAAGATCGTCCGCGGCGCCTCGCGCCGGAGCGATATCGCCTATGAGTATCCGGGCGGAAGGGTCGAATACGACGACATCCAGGATCCGCTGCCTTACGATCTCAACGCCGCTGTCGTGGAGATCGGCGACGACGACTTCGCGGTCTGGTACCGCGACATGTCCGAGGAGCCGAAGAATTACGAGGGCAAGACCGTGCGCGTCAAATGCCGCGCGCTGCAGCGCAAGAAGCTGCCCCCGCATACCTTTGTGGTCGGCCGCCACGTCATGACCTGCTGCGTCGAGGATATCCAGTTCGCCGGCCTGGTCTGTCAGAAGGACGACGTATCCGACATCGCCGACGAGAGCTGGATGATCCTGACCGCGGAGATACATTTCAAATTCTCCCGCGCCTACGGCAAGAAGGGCCCGGTGCTGACCTATCTCTCCCACGAGAACTGCGATCCGCCCGCCCAGCCCGTCGCGACGTTCTATTGATAAGGTTTCCTTTTCTTGACTTTTTCCCTGCGCGGGGCTATAATCACAAGCGAAAAAGGGGAGCTGGGTATTCCCGGCTGAGAGAGAGCGAATCGAAGCTCCAGACCCTGGAACCTGATCCGGATAATGCCGGCGTAGGAAGCATGAATGCATGTACGGCAGGTTCAATATTCGTATTGAGCCTGCCTTTTGCATTTCTGCCTCCAAAGAAAAGGAGGAAAAAACCGTGAAAAACCAGAAACTCACCCTTCGCGCGCTGACCGAAGGCGCGATCTTCGTCGCCGCGGCCCAGGTGCTTTGCTACCTCAAGCTCTGGCGCATGCCCTGGGGCGGCAGCATCACCCTCGCCATGATCCCGCTGTTCGTCTACGCCGTCCGCTGGGGCCTCGGCCCGGGCCTGTTGGCGGGCTTCGTCTACGGCGTGCTGCAGTTCGCCTTTGACGGCGGCTTCGCCATCGGCTGGCAGTCCATCATCGGCGACTATCTGCTGGCCTATGCGGCGCTCGGCTTGGCGGGCCTCGCCAAGGGGAAAAAGAACGGCATCTTTACCGGGACGCTGATCGGCGGACTGGGGCGTTTTCTTGTCCACTATGTCGTCGGCGCGACGATCTGGGGCGAGTACATGCCCGAGGAGTTTTTCGGCATGACCATGCACACGCCCTGGTTCTACTCGCTGCTCTACAATCTGGCCTATATGATCCCCAATATCCTGATCTGCCTCGTCGTTTTCGCGATCCTGAACAAGCCCCTGGGCAAATACTTCCGCGGTGAGGATCTGAAAAAGGCGTGACAGCCAAGTTTTTGTTGACAGACCGGTTACATATACTATATAATATCCACTCGACGCCCCAATTGGTGTCGGGTGGTTTTTTGTCAACTACTTCCGCGGCCCCGCGCCGTGGATGTTGAGTATCATATCTGAAAGGAGAAAACAAGATGCTTCGTACCTACCAGCCCAAGAAGCTGCAGCGCAAGAAAGAGCACGGCTTCCGCAAGAGAATGGCGACCGCCAACGGCCGCAAGGTCCTTTCCCGCAGAAGAGCGAAAGGCAGAGCAAAGCTTTCCTACTGATCTTATCGAGAGCTTTGAAGGGCAGATCGGCAGCTTGATATGTTTTTTCAGGGCGGAGAGATCCGCCCTAAAAGTGTTTGGCAGGTCTTTTGATGAACAGCCGTTTTACGCTCAAACAGAACAGTGACTTCCGCCGTTTGTACGCGAAGGGCAAGACGAGCGCCAACCGCTTTCTCGCGCTCTACTGCCGGCGCAACGGCCGCGGCGTCAACCGCATGGGCTACACCGTATCTTCCAAGCTCGGCGGAGCCGTCGTGCGCAACCGTGTGCGCCGCCGCCTGCGCGAGATCGCGCGGCTGAATATGCCGGGGCTGAAGACGGGCTGGGACATCGTCGTGGTCGCCCGCGCCCGCGCCGTCACGGCCGCCTATGCCGAGCTCGACCGCGCCTACCGCGACGCCTGCGCCGCGCTGGGCCTGCTGCGGGAGGAGGAGACGTGAAAAAACTGCTGCTCGCCGCGATCCGCTTTTACAGAAAGCGCATTTCGCCCGCATATCCGCCCTGCTGCCGCTTTATCCCGACCTGCTCCACCTATGCGCTGGAGGCCGTTGAAAAATACGGCGCCCTCAAGGGGGGCTGGCTGGCTCTCCGGCGCGTCTGCCGCTGTCATCCTTTTCACGGGAAGGATTATGACATCTACGACCCCGTACCGTGACAAACAACGATTGATAATGTAAGGAGTATTCCTATGTGGGCAGCAATCACAAAACCCTTTGCGTGGCTGTTCGTCTGGCTGTATAACCTCACGGGGAACTACGGCGCCGCGATCTTGCTCTTCGCGCTCGTCGTCAACCTGATCCTCACGCCCTTCAATGCCAAAAGCAAAAAGGGCATGATGCGCCAGACCCGCCTGCAGCCGAGGCTGCAGGAACTGCAGCGCCGCCACGAGGGCAACCAGCAGAAGCTCAACGAGGAGACGCAGAAGCTCTACCGCGAGGAGGGCGTCAATCCCATGAGCGGATGCCTCTGGTCCCTCATCCCGTTCCCGATCCTCATCGCGCTCTACAGCGTTATCCGCCAGCCTTTCTCCCGCATGATGTTTGCCGCCGAGGGCGTGCTCGACGCGGTCAAGGAGTTCTGCATCAGCAACGGCTGGTACACCGCGCCCGCCAAGGTCGACGCCTATGTCGAGATCAAGCTCGCCAACATCATGCACGAGCACTGGTCCGAAACGGTCGCCTACCTGCAGGGCCTCGGCCTCTCCACGAAGGAGCTGGTCGACCTTGACTTCAGCTTCCTCGGCGTCAACCTGGGCACCGTGCCCTGGGATACCATGAAGCTGATCTTCGCCGGCACCGCCGTCGTCAGCTTTGCCACGATCGGCCTCGCGCTGATCCCGCTGATCTCCGCCGCTCTCTCCTGGCTGGGCATGAAGGTCGCCAACATGGCGAACCCCCAGACCGGCGTGGAGACCCAGCAGCAGGCGCAGATGAAGAGCATGAACCTGATGATGCCGCTGATGTCGCTGTGGTTCTGCTTCATCATGCCCGCCGCCATGGGCGTGTACTGGATCGGCAACAGCGTCTTCGGCATGCTTCGCGACTTCATCCTGACCAAGATTTACAAGAAGAAGCTCGACGAAGAGGACGCCGAGCGCAACGCTGCGCGCCAGGCCCGCGAGCGCGAGATGGAAGAGCGCCGCATCGAGACCGAGCGCCTGCGTGCCGAGGGCAAGACCGAGCAGAACGCCAACACCAGCAAGAAGAAGATCCAGCAGAACGAGAAGCAGCGCCTTGCCGAGCGCAGCGCCGCCATCGCCAAAGAGGAGCGCGCCGCCCGCCGTGAGCAGCGCGGCATCAAGGAGCCCGAAAAGCCCGCCTCCCAGGTGGGCAACCGCCGCTATGCGCGCGGCCGCGCCTATGTGCCGGATCGCTTTACCAACCCCGAGGGCGCCGAGGAGGCCACGCTGGCGGCCGCGGCCGAGTCGGAGGGCAATATCTCCATCGACGAGAGCGTAGCCGAGGAGAGCGTCTTTGCCGAGGCTGCGGAGGAAGCGGCCGCGGAGGAGAGCGCCGTCAACGAACAGGAGTAAGAATACAATGATCAAATATCTGGAAAAAACCGGCCGCACGATGGAAGAGGCCATCGCCGCCGCCCTCGCCGAGCTCGGCATGAGCGAGGAGGAGATCAGCGTCGAAGTCCTTGAACGTGCCAAAAGCGGCTTTTTCGGCATCGGCGCGCAGCCTGCGGTCATCCGCGTGAGCTACGAGGTCCCCGACGAGCCGGCTGAGCCCAAAGCGGAAGCGGCCCCCGCACCGAAGAAGACCGAAAAGAAAAACGCTCCCGCGCCGAAGAAGGCCGAGGAAAAGAAGCCGGAGCCGAAGAAAACCGAAGAGAAGAAGCCCGAGCCGAAGAAGGCCGCTCCCATCGACGAGGACGCCGAGTTTTCCGCCGTCCGCGGCTTCGTCTCCGGATTGATGGAGCGCATGGGCGTCGAGGCCGACATCGAGATCTCTCGCCGCGACAACGGCGGGATCAACGTCAACCTCTCCGGCAGCGGCATGGGCGCGATCATCGGCCGCCGCGGCGAGACGCTCGACGCGATCCAGCACCTGACAAACTACGTCGTCAACCGCGACAGCGACAAGCACATGCACATCAGCGTCGATGCGGAGAACTACCGCGCCAAGCGCGAGGAGTCGCTCACCAAGCTGGCCGAAAAGATGGCCGAGAAGGCCATCAAGTACAAGCGCAGCATGGCGCTCGAGCCTATGAACTCCTATGAGCGTCATGTGATCCACACCGCGCTGCAGAACTACGAGGGCGTGACGACCTCCTCCACCGGCATCGAGCCCAACCGCCGCGTCGTGGTCAGCTATGTTCGCCCCGAGCCGGGCGAGAACAAGCCCCAGAGCAGAGAGTGGGCCTGATCGGGGCAATATCCTCTCGCGATCAAACAGATCATTATTTACGAATAATCTTTCGGAGGAATACAACCATGTTTGAAAAAATCAGAGACGTGCTGGCCAAGCAGTTTGAGCTCGATCCCGAGACCATCACCCGCGAGACCAACCTGATCGACGACATCGGCGCCGACTCTCTCGACATCGTCGAGCTGATCATGGAGCTCGAGGACGAGTTCGGCATCAAGATCTCTGACGAGGATGCCGTCAAGCTTGACACCGTCGGCCGCATCTGCGACTATCTCGACACGCTCAAGTAAGCGAAAAAAAGAAGTCCGCCGCCCTTTCGGGCAGCGGGCTTCTTTTTTTCGGCGTCCGGGAGCTCAATCGATGTGAATGATCTTTTCGTTGAGCTCGGAGGCGGTCACGTTCGGGTTGTGCCAGCGCTCGCGCTTCTCCGTGACGCCGCCCATATGGATGGCCTGGCGCGGACAGAACTGCAGGCAGCTGAGGCACTGGACGCAGTCGGTCCCGAAGGCGGGCCGGCGGCCGACCATTTTGATATTGCCCTTCGGGCAGAGCGAGACGCACTGACCGCAGCCGATGCACCTGGCGCCGACGGTGAAGGCCTCGGCCTTTTTCGGCGCCAGCTTCGGCCACACGGAGGCCTCGATCCGGTTGAAGAGCGGCGCGGAGGGGGCTTTTTCCGACAGCACGCCGTTTTTAATGTCCTCCGCGATCTTCGCGGCCAGCTCCTCCGAGCGCTTCTGCGCTTTCTCGGGCGTGAGGACGGGGAACATCAGCGTGTGCGGCATCAGCCAGATGCAGGCGCTCTGGTGCGAGATGCCAGCATGATAGCGCAGAGGGATGATCTCGTTGATCTTCGCCAGGCCTGTGCCGGGATAGCCCGCGTAGCTGACCACGCCGAAGGTATAGGCCTTCGCGCCGACGAAAAGGCTGCGGACGTATTTTTCCACGTCGCCGGGCAGGCCGCCCGCGTAGCAGGGGAACACGAAGCCGACGCGCTCGGCCTCATGGACGTCGCGCACGGCGGGGGCGCGGCGCATCATCACGATGTCCGTGTCGCCGAGGGACCGGGCGATGTTTTTGGCGATGTCCAGGCAGTTGCCGGTGCCGGAAAAACAGAAGATGACGTTTTTGCTCATCGTTTTTCTCCTTGTCTGAAAAGAGTATTACAGGCTCAGGTCAAAGATGGAGTCGTCGTTGTCGATCCACTCCTGCACGTCGATCGTGCGGTATTCCGTCGGCGTCGAGCGGATCACGACCTTTGCGATGCCCGCGTTGATGATCTGACGCTTGCACATCGAACAGGACATGGCGTTGGCCAGAAGCTCGTTTGTCATCGCGTCGCGCCCGACGAGGTAGATCGTCGCGCCGATCATATCGCGCCGCGAGGCGGAGATGATCGCGTTGGCCTCGGCGTGGACGGAGCGGCAGAGCTCATAGCGCTCGCCGGAAGGGATATGCAGCTTTTCGCGCGTGCACTCGCCGATGTCCGAGCAGTTGCGGCGGCCGCGCGGCGCGCCGTTGTAGCCGGTGGAGATGATCTCGTCGTTGCGCACGATGATCGCGCCGTATTTGCGTCTCAGACAGGTGGAGCGCTCCAGCACGGAATCGGCGATGTCGAGATAGTAATTCTGTTTGTCGGTACGGCTGTCCATAAAAACTCCTCCGATGGGTTGATGCTATCATTATATCCGCCCCCGCGCGGCAAGTCAATCAAGAAGAGGTGGCATTTTCCGTTCAACTGTGGTATGATGCTTTCATGGACAGAAAAAAGTATTTGCACGAGTTCGACAGGATCGTCGAAAAGCACGGGGGGAGACGGGCGCGCGTACTTCTGCACAGCTGCTGCGGCCCCTGCTCGTCCTCGGTGCTGGAGCTTCTGACAAAAACCTTCGACGTGACGCTGCTGTGGTACAACCCCAACCTCTACCTGCAGGAGGAATTCGACAGGCGCCTTGCCACGCAGATCGAACTGATCGAGAAAATGAATCTCACGGAGGAGGTCTCCGTTCTGGCCGAGAGCCGAAAACACGAGGACTACCTCCGCCGCGCCGCGGGCCTGGAGGACGAACCGGAGGGCGGAGCGCGCTGCACGGAGTGCTTCCGCCTGCGCCTTATGGAGTGCGCGCGGCTTGCCAGGCAGTACGGCTTCGACTATTTCTGCACGACGCTCACGGTCTCGCGCTACAAGGACGCCGAGCGTATCAACACGCTCGGGGAGGAGATCGGAAAGGCTTTCGGGGTGGCGTGGCTGCCCTCCGATTTCAAAAAACGCGGCGGAGAACTGCGCTCACAGCAGCTGTCGGAGCAATACGGCCTTTACCGGCAGAACTACTGCGGCTGCGAGTTTTCTCTGCGCAGCCGCGGGGACGGATAAGCCCCGTCGCTTTTTTCACGGCAAATCACAGGTTTCCACACCCTGTGTAATAAAAAATGGAAAGGAATTCAAAAAAGCATGCGCAAAAAGAACACGACCCTCCGCATCGTCACATCAGCCGTCATCGCCGCCGCCTACGCCGCTCTCACCGTCGCGCTCGCACCCATCAGCTACGGTGCGGTCCAGTTCCGCGTCAGCGAAGCCCTTACCGTTCTGCCCTTCCTCATGCCCTGCACGGCCTGGGGCCTGTGGATCGGCTGTCTCCTCGCCAATCTCTATACCGGCAGTATCCTCGACATCCTGTTCGGCTCGCTGGCAACGCTGCTGGCGGCGCTGCTTACGGCCCGCTTCGGGAAAAAGGGGAACACCGTCAAAAGCCGCCTGCTCGGCTGCCTGATGCCGGTGCTGTTCAACGCCGTCATCGTCGGCGCGGTGCTTACCTGGGGTTATCGGATCCAGGAGTTTTCCGACCCGCTGGCGTCCTACGGCTTCAACGCCCTTACGGTCGGGCTCGGCGAACTGGGCGTGTTGTATCTCATCGGCTATACGCTGCTGCGCCAGCTGCCGAAATTCAAATTCTTCCGCGAATTTGTTCAGCGCGTGAATCAATAACACCTCGTCCGTCTCGAGGTGAAAGGAGCTTGACATGAAGGTCCGCAAAGCCATCATCCCCGCCGCCGGTCTCGGCACGCGGCTGCTGCCCAACACGAAAAGCATCCCCAAGGAGATGCTGCCGCTGGTGGATAAGCCCGTCATCCAGTATATCGTCGAAGAGGCCGTCGCCGCCGGCATCGAAAAGATCCTGATCATCACCAACCGCGGCAAGAGCCCGATCGAGGACTATTTCGACTACGCGCCCGATCTGGAAGAGCGGCTGATCGCCGACGGCAAGCTGCGCGACGCGCAGATCGTCCGCGAGGTCGCGGACATGGCGGACGTGTATTTCGTCCGGCAGAAGGAAACGAAGGGTCTGGGCCACGCGGTGTGGCGCGCCAGGAGCTTTGTCAACGACGAGCCCTTCGCCGTCCTGCTCGGCGACGATATCATGCTCTCGGAAACGCCGGTCCTGCGCCAGCTGGTCACGGCCGCCGAGGAAAACGACTGCAGCGCGGTCGCGGTACGGCAGGTCCCCGACGAGCTGATCACCAAATACTCCTCCGTCAAGCTGGAGGAGCGGCTCTCCGACCGGGTCTTCCGCATCAGCGACATGAACGAAAAGCCGACGCTCGAGGAAAAGCTCTCGGATTATGCGATCCTCGGCCGCTATGTGCTGACGCCGGCGATCTTCGACATTCTCGAGAACACGCCCCCCGGCCGCAACAACGAGATCCAGCTTACCGACGGCATGAGGACGCTCTGCCACTGCGAGAAGATGTGCGCCGTGGATTTTGAGGGCCGCCGCTATGACACCGGCAACCTCAGGGGCTATCTCGAGGCGATCATCGACTTTGCCCTGAAGAACGAGGAGGCCGGCGACTGGCTTCGCCAGTTCATCATCGACAAGGCAAAGAGCTTCGAAGCCTGATCAAAACGCCAAAGAAGGCATCTCCTGCGAGAGATGCCTTCTTCGCGCGCGACCGGAAAACTTTCCGCGATCGGATTGTATTCACTCAGGCAGAGTGCTATAATAAATTGGATTGATAAAAAGTAAGGAGGCTTGCGCATGGCAGAAAAACAGATCCCGAAGCGCAGCGAAGTCCCGGTGGAATTCACTTGGGACCTGCGCGATATGTTCCCGAGCGACGAGGCATGGAAGGCCGAGTATGAGGCTCTCAAGGAGATGCCCGCGCGCCTGGAGGCCTTCCGCGGACATCTGGGCGACAGCGCGGAAACGCTGCTTGAGTTCTTCCGCCTGCAGGACGAGCTTTCTCTGCGTCTTCATCCCCTGCACACCTATGCCAGCTGCTCTTCCGACGCCGACACATCCAACGGCTTTTATCAGGACATGGTCGGCAAGGCCTATTCGACCTATGTTGCCATCGCGAGCGCGGGAGCCTTTGCCACGCCGGAGATCATGGCGATCGACGAGGACAGGCTGAACCTTTTCTACGTGGCACAGCCCGAGCTGGAGACTTACCGCCGCAGCATCTATCAGATCCGCCGCCGCGCCGCCCACATCCTCAGCGGCGAGTGCGAGGCGCTGCTCGCCTCCGCGGGAGAGATGGCCGAAACGCCCGACAAGGTCGGCAGCATCTTCCGCAACGCGGATATTCGCTTCGACCCGGCCAGGGACGAAAAGGGCGAGGAGCATCCCCTCACCAACGGCACCTTCGTCCCCCTGCTTGAGAGCGCCGACAGGACGCTGCGCCGCAGCGCCTTCGAGAGCTATTACGCCGGCATGGGCGCTTTCCGCAATACCCTGGCGGCGACGCTCAACGGAGAATTCCGCCAGAGATTGTTCTTCTCCCGCGCCCGCAGATACCCCGACACGCTCTCCGCCGCGCTGGACGAGACCGAGGTGCCCACCGAGGTCTACACGAACCTCATCCAGGCCGTGCACGCCAATCTCGACAAGATGTACCGCTACGTCGCGCTGCGCAGGAGACTGCTCGGCGTGGACGAGCTGCACATGTACGACGTCTATACGCCCATCGTCGAGGGCGCCGCGCGGAAGATCGACTTTGAAGAGGCCAAGGCCACGGTCCTCGAGGCTCTCGGCGTCCTGGGCGAGGACTACACCGATCTGCTGCGCGAGGGCTTCGATCACCGCTGGCTCGACGTGTACGAAAACGAGGGCAAGCGCGGCGGCGCCTACTCCACCGGCGGCGCGCGTCCGCATCCCTATGTGCTGCTCAACCACAAGGACACGCTCGATTCGATGTTCACGCTCGCCCACGAGATGGGCCACGCCCTGCACAGCTGGCACAGCTGCCGTTTTCAGCCCGTCAATACCAGCGGCTACGTCATCTTCGTTGCGGAGGTGGCCTCCACCTGCAACGAGGTGCTGCTGATGCGCCATCTGCTCGGGAAAACGACAGACAAGACCGAACGCGCCTATCTCATCAACCATTTCCTCGACTCGTTCAAGGGTACGGTCTACCGCCAGACGATGTTTGCGGAATTCGAACTGATGATGGGCCGCATGGCCGAGGCGGGCGAGACGCTGACCGCCGATTCGCTCTGCGAGAAGTATCTCTCTCTCAACAAGCTCTACTTCGGCCCCGACATGATCTCCGATGACGAGATCGCGCTGGAGTGGACGCGCATCCCGCATTTCTTCTACAACTACTACGTCTTCCAGTACGCGACCGGCTTCTCCGCGGCGGTGGCGATCGCCAACCGCATCCTCTCCGAGGGGGAGAGCGCCGTGCGCGACTACAAAAAGTTCCTCTCCGGCGGCAGCAGCACCGACCCGATCGGCCTGCTGAAGATCGCCGGCGTCGATATGTCCTCGCCCGAGCCCGTCAACTCGGCCCTCGCCCTCTTCGGCGAGCTGGTCGACGAGATGGAGAAGCTCTGAAAAACAGATGACACTATAATAAACATAAGAGGTGGAACATGTACAAAGTAGTGACCAAGCGTTTCCTGAACGACGCAAAGACCATTTGCCTCTTTGAGATCGAGGCGCCTCTCATCGCCCGCCATGCCCAGGCCGGCCAGTTTGTGATCTTCCGGCTGGACGAGCAGGGCGAGCGCGTGCCGGTCTCCGTCGCGGGCTATGACCGCGAAAAGGGCACCGTCACGGTCATGGTGCAGGCCGCGGGCCGCACCACGCGTATGCTGCACACCGTCGCCGAGGGCGACGTCATCTCCGACATTGTCGGCCCGCTCGGCAAGGCGACGGAGATGGAGGGCCTGAAAAAGGTGTGTGTCGTCGGCGGCGGCGTCGGCTGCGCCATCGCCTACCCCATCGCCAAGGAGATGCACGCAAAGGGCATCGACGTTACCTTTATCGCCGGCTTCCGCAGCGCGGATATCGTGATCCTGAAGGAAGAGCTCAAGGCCGCGTCGGACAAGCTCATCATGTGCACGGACGACGGCACATACGGCGAGAAGGGCTTCACCACGGTCTTTCTCAAGAACGAGATCGAGGCCAACATCGCCGAAGGCAAGCCGCAGTTCGACCGCGTCATCGCCATCGGCCCCGACATCATGATGAAGTTCCTCGCCGATGTGACGCGCCCCTACGGCATCAAGACCATCATCTCGCTCGACCCGATCATGGTCGACGGCACCGGCATGTGCGGCGGCTGCCGCGTCATTGTCGGCGGCGAGACCAAATTTGCCTGCGTCGACGGCCCGGACTTCGATGCGCACGAGGTCGATTTCGACAGCCTCCTCAAGCGCGCCGCCTTCTACAAAGACGAGCAGGACGCCGCCGCTCAGCACATCTGCAATATGACGGGAGGGAAGAGAAATGGCTAATATGAAGATGGAAAAGAACCCCATGCCCGAGCAGGACCCGATCGTCCGCGCCGGCAATTTTGACGAGGTCGCCCTCGGCTATTCCGCCGAGACCGCCATCGACGAGGCGAAACGCTGCCTCAACTGCCGCGAACCCCGCTGCCGCACCGGCTGCCCGGTCTCGGTCCGTATCCCGGAGTTCATCGCCAAGGTCGCCGAGGGCGATTTTGACGCGGCCTACGAGATCATCACCTCCACCAACTCCCTGCCCGCGGTCTGCGGCCGCGTCTGCCCGCAGGAGAAGCAGTGCGAGTCCAAGTGCGTCCGCGGCATCAAGGGCGAGAGCGTGGCCATCGGCCGTCTCGAGCGCTTTGTCGCCGACTACCACATGAACAAGGAAAAGAAGGACGAGATCAAGGCGCCCGAGTCCAACGGCCATCGCATCGCGATCGTCGGCTCAGGCCCCGCGGGACTGACCTGCGCGGGCGATCTGCGCAAGCTCGGCTATGACGTCACGATCTTCGAGGCCTTCCACAAATCCGGCGGCGTTCTGGTCTACGGCATCCCGCAGTTCCGTCTGCCCAAGGAGATCGTGGCCGCCGAGATCGACAATCTCAAGGCCATGGGCGTGAAGATCGTCAACAATGCGATCGTCGGCAAGTCAGAGACGGTGGACGAGCTGTTCGAGGACGGCTTCGAGGCCGTGTTCATCGGCTCGGGCGCCGGCCTGCCGCAGTTCCTGCACATCCCGGGCGAGAACCTGCTGGGCGTTTACTCCGCCAACGAGCTGCTCACGCGTGTGAACCTGATGAAGGCCTACCGCGACGACTACGACACCCCGATCAAGCGCTTCGGCCGCGTGGCGGTCGTCGGCGCGGGCAATGTCGCGATGGACGCGGCGCGCGTGGCCAAGCGCCTCGGAGCCGAGCACGTCTACATCTGCTACCGCCGCGGCCGCGACGAGCTGCCCGCCCGTCTCGAAGAGGTCGAGCATGCCGAGGCCGAAGGCATCGAGTTCAACCTGCTCAATAACCCCGTCGCCATCCACGGCGGCGAGGACGGCCACGTCACGGGCATCGAGCTCGTGCGCCAGGAGCTGGGCGAGCCCGATGAAAAGGGCCGCAGAAAGCCTGTCGCCGTCGAGGGCAGCAACTGGATCCTCGACGTCGACACGGTCGTCATCGCCATCGGCACCAGCCCCAACCCGCTGATCCGCAACACCACCCAGGGCCTGACCTTCACGAAGAAGGGCGGCATTGAGGCCGACGAGGGCGGCGTGACCGCGCGCGAAGGCGTCTTTGCCGGCGGCGACGCCGTCACCGGCAGCGCCACGGTCATCCTCGCGATGGGCGCGGGCAAGGCCGGCGCGAAGTCCATCGACGCGTATATCAAGAGCAAAAAATAAGCTCCGATCGAAAGCGGGGACGGATTTGATCCGTTCCCGCTTTTTTTGTCCCCGGCTTTCCCCGATGATCGAACTGAGGCCTTGCCCCTTAAGGCTCAGCCCTGGAAACGGCGCCGAGGGGATGGCGCTTTTGTTCCCTCTTCGGCGGCGCGAAGCCACAATTCTCCTTGCCGCGGACGCACGCGGGTGATATAATAATATATTAGTGTATATCTTGTTGTGACCAATCTATCCATAACGGAGCGGACGATATGAATCTTAAGGCTATTCTTGCCATCCTCCTGTGCAAGCTGCTGCGCGCGCTTGCGCGCATGCTGCACCGCGGCGGCACCGCTATGCCGGGCCGCTGGGCGCTGAAGCTCTGCCCGGATCTGCTTGCGCGTCTGTCGAAAAACGTCAGGAGCGTCGTCATCACCGGCACCAACGGCAAAACGACCAGCGCCCGCATGGTCGAACAGGCCTTCCGTGAGCAAGGCTTTTCGTATCTGGCCAACCGGAGCGGCGCAAACCTCCTCAGCGGCATTACGACGGAATTCGTGATGAACTGCACGCTCTCGGGCAGAATGCGCCGGGAATACGCTGTCATCGAGTGCGATGAAGCGGCGGCCGTCCGCGTCCTCCCGCAGTTGAAGCCGAAGGTCGTCGTCGTAACGAACCTCTTCCGCGACCAGCTCGACCGCTTCGGAGAGGTCACGCATACGCTCGGCAATATCCGCGCCGCGCTCGAGACCGTGCCGGAGGCGACGGTCTGTCTCAACGCAGATTGTTCGCTTTGCTCCTCGCTCGCGCTCGCGCTGCCCAACCGCGCCGTGTATTTCGGCCTCGACAAGGGCGCCGTACCCTCGCGCGCAAAGGCCCGACTCTCGGACGCGACGCACTGCATCCGCTGCAAGACCGAGTATGAATACGACTACGTCAGCTACGGTCATCTCGGCGGCTTTCACTGCCCGAAGTGCGGATACGCCCGCCACGCGGCGGACTACGCCGTCACCGACGTGATCGAGCAGCGCTCCGCAGGCACGACCGCGGCTGTTTCGATCCGCGGTGAGCGCCGCGTGATCGAGATCAATCTTCCTGCGCTCTACAACGTCTACAACGCCGTCGGCGCGCTTGCCGCGGCGATGGAGATGGGGGTCGGCGCGGACGAGGCCGTGCGGGCCCTCGCCGTGTTCAAGGGCGGCTTCGGGCGTATGGAGGCCTTCCAGCTCGGCAAGGCGGACGTGCGCATGATGCTGGTGAAAAACCCCGCGGGCTGCAATCAGGTCATCGACTATCTCGAAAACCTGCGCAACCAATTCGTGTTGGCGATCTGCCTCAACGACCGCGGAGCGGACGGAACGGACGTCTCCTGGATCTGGGACGCCGAGTTCGAGCGGCTCAACACCATCGCCGGGCGCATCGAAAAGGTGATCGTCTCAGGCGACCGCGCGCAGGATATGCGCGTGCGGTTGAAATATGCGGGCATCCCGGATGAAAACATCACGGTCGAGCGCGATTACGAAAAGCTCGTGAGTTCGCTCGAGCCGCTGGCGACCGACGTCTGCTTCATGCCGACCTACACCGCCATGCTGGAGCTGCGCGAGGTCATGATCCGCCACTGCGGCGGCGCGGATTTTTGGGAGGGCTGAGAAGATGGAACTGAAGATCTGTCATCTGTACCCCGACGTGCTGAACCTCTACGGCGACGGCGGCAACATCATGTGTATACAGAAGCGTTTGATCTGGCGCGGGCTCGGCGCGGAGGTCGTGCGCCTGCCTCTCGGCTCGAAGACCTCGCTCGCCGGCTTTGATATCGTGTTCATCGGCGGCGGACAGGATTTCGAACAGCAGGTCCTTCTCGAGGATCTCCACCGCGGCCGTGCCGACGAGATCCGCGCCGCGGCGAACGACGGCGTCGTGTTCCTCACGATCTGCGGCGGCTATCAAATGATGGGACACTACTACGAGACCTTCGACGGGAAGCGCTGCGACTTTATCGGGCTGCTGGATCTCTGCACGCTCGGCGCGAAGCAGCGCATGATCGGCAATTACAAATTCCGCTGTACCGAGAGCGCGGGCGGGAGCGTGGTCGTCGGCTTTGAAAACCACAGCGGCCGCACGATGCTCGCCCCCGGGCTCGAGCCGCTGGGCACGGTCCTGGCCGGCTTCGGCAACAACGGCGAGGACAAAACCGAGGGCGCGCACTGGAAAAACGTCTTCGGCACCTACAGCCACGGCCCCATGCTGCCGAAGAACCCGCAGTTCTGCGACGTGCTGCTTGCGACGGCGCTCGAACGCAAATACGGCCGCGCCGCGCTCGAGCCGCTCGACGACGCGGCGGAATCGGCCGCCCATGACGAAATGTGCTTCAAGATCTGAATCGTGCGGGGGCGCGGTCTTGCCCGCTCCGCACGAACTGAAAAAAGGGAAAACACGCATGATACGCTTTTACAACGGAAAGACCCTGCGCTGCGGCGGCGGGCTGCGGCTCACGGACGACGAGGTGTGGACCTCGGGCGGCGAGATCGTTTACGTCGGCGCGCAGCGCGCGGACAGACCCGCCTTCGAGCGGGAGATCGACCTTGGAGGCGACCTGCTGCTGCCCGGCTTCAAGGACGCGCACACGCACACGGCCATGGTCTTCCTGCGCTCGCTCGCGGACGACATGCCGCTGGACAAATGGCTCTCAGAGCAGGTCTGGCCAAACGAGGCCAGGCTCGACGAGGAGGCCGTCTATGACCTCACGCGTCTCGGCATCCTCGAGTATCTGTCCTCCGGCATTACGGCCTCCTTTGACATGTACGTGAAGAACGAGGCCTATGCGCGGGCGAACATCGACAGCGGCTTCCGCACGGTGATCTGCTCGGGGCTGAACAACTTTGACCGCGATGTGGAGAACATCGAGCGGGAGTATCTGCACTTCAACCGCCTCCACCCGCTCGTGTCCTACCGTCTCGGCATCCACGCAGAGTACACCACCTCCATGGAGCGCATGGAATACGCGGTCTCCCTTGCGGAGAAGTACCGCGAGCCCTCCTTCACCCACCTGTGCGAGACAAAGGCGGAGGTCGAGGGCTGTGTGGAACGGTACGGCCTCACCCCGCCGCAGCTGCTCGACAGGCTCGGCTTCTTCCGCTACGGCGGCGGCGGCTTCCACTGCTGCCACATGAGCGATGAGGATATCGCGCTCTTTGCCGAAAAGAAGCTCTGGGCCGTCACGAACCCGGCCTCCAACCTCAAGCTCGCGAGCGGCGTCGCGCCGATCGAAAGGCTGCGCCGCGCGGGCGTGCCGCTGGCCATCGGCACCGACGGCGCAGGAAGCAACAACGCCCTCGACATGTTCCGCGAGATGTATCTCGTCTCCGCTCTGCAGAAGCTCACGGAGGGCGACGCCTCCGCCTGCCCGGCCGAAAGCGTGCTGGAGATGGCCTGCGTCGGCGGCGCGCGCGCGATGGGACTGGAAAACTGTACGGACATCACGCCCGGCATGCGAGCCGACCTCGTCGTGCTGGATCTGCATCGGCCCAACATGCAGCCCGAGAACAATGTTCTGAAAAATGTCGTCTATGCCGGCTCGAAGGAAAACGTGCGCCTGACGATGGTGGAGGGACGCGTGCTCTATGAGCGGGGCGAATTCTTCGTCGGCGACAGCGCCGAGCATATTTACGAAAAATCCAACGCCTTTATCAGAAAGATCAGAGGATGACATGAAGCGCATTGACCTGCATATCCACACCACGGCCTCCGACGGAACGGCCACGCCCGAGGAAGTCGTACGCGAGGCCGAAAAACTGGGTCTCGCCGCCGTGGCGATCACCGATCACGACACCGCCGCGGGCTATCCGCGCGCTGCGGCAGAGGGGGAGAAGCGCGGTCTCGAGGTGGTCCCCGGTATCGAGATCAGCACCAAGTTCCGCGCTGCGGTCCATATCCTCGGCTACTATATCGACGTCGATTCCCCCGCGCTGGAGGAGGTGCTCGAATGGATGCACCGCGACCGCGAGGAGCGCAATATCAAGCTCTGCGAGATGCTCAGATCCGTCGGCGTCGATATCGACATCGAACGGATGCATGCGCGCTTCGGCGACCTTGTAGGGCGGCCGCACTTTGCCGAGATCCTGATCGAGAACGGGCGTGCTGCGGACATGCAGGATGCCTTTGACCGACTGCTGAACAAGAACCGGCCTTTCTTCATCCCGCGGCAGTTCCTCCCGATCGAGCGCTCGATCGAGATCATCCGCGAGGCGGGCGGCACAGCCGTGCTTGCCCACCCCTTCCAGTACCGTCTCGACGACGCGCAGCTGCGCGAGCTGATCGAGCACTGCATGGAAAGCGGACTCGAAGGCATCGAGTGCCGTTACTCCGGCTACGATGCGGACATGTGCGCATATCTCGAGTCGCTCGCGGCGGAATACGGCCTTGTCCGGACCGGCGGCAGCGACTTCCACGGCTCGCACAAGAAGGACATCCGCCTCGGAGAGGGGCGGGGCGAGCTGAACGTACCCTACGCTTTTCTCGAGGAGCTGCGGGAGCGCCGCGCGAAAACTTAAGTTGACAAAGCGGCGAAAATGCCGTTTACTTGTATAAACGATAAGAAATCTATCGAAAAAGAAAAAAGCATCAGGAGACAGACATATGGCCAGAACCAGAAAACGCGCCGGGGACAGACGGGACGGACGCCTGTTGCGCTCGCTGCCGGCTTTCTCGAAATTCATCCCCTTCATCATGCCCTCGCGGAACGATGCGCAGATCTTCTATGACGAGAGCTTCGAGATATCAGCCGTCGACCGCTGCCTGCGCAAGCTGCGTGTGGACGGCTACAAGGGTATCGGGATGCTGCACTTCCTCATCGCCACGCATATCCGCTGCATCTCGATGCTGCCGGGCATCAACCGCTTCATCGCTGGTCGGCGCATCTACGCCCATGACGACATCACCGTTGTCATGGCGGTCAAGCGCTCGCTGTCCGTCGACGCGACCGAGACCACGATCAAGGTGCACTTCCAGCCCACCGACACGATCTTCGACGTATACCGCAAGCTCAACGCGAAGATCGAGGAGATCAAGACCAGCGAAGAGGACAACAACACCGAAGAGGTCGCCGAGGCGCTTACGAAGGCCCCGCGCTTCCTGCTCCGCTTTGCGATCGCGATCCTGCGCGCGCTGGATTATTTCGGGCTGATCCCCGATTCGCTGATCGAGGCCAGTCCCTTTCACGGCTCCATGATCATCACCGACATGGGCTCTCTGCGTCTGCGGCCCGTCTTCCACCACATATACAACTTCGGTACGCTGCCGGTCTTCATTGCCTTCGGCGCGAAGCGGCACGCCTACGAGATCGACCGCCACGGCCAGGTCGTGGACAACAAATACGTCGACTGCAAGTTCGTCATTGACGAGCGCATTGCCGACGGCCACTACTACGGCCAGTTTCTGCAGGCCTACCGCTATATCTTCCAGCATCCCGAGATCCTGGAAAAGGCGCCCAGCCGCGTGATCGAGGACGTCCGCTGAACATCTGCGTGAAAAAAGCACCCGCTCCGTTTCAAAGAACGGAGCGGGTGCTTTTGCTCGGCCGTCAGTCGGCGCGGAAGCCCTCGCCGTGAACTTCGGTGGAGTCCATCACAAAGGTAAAGGACTTCGGGTCGGTCTGTCGGATCAGGCGCAGCGTCTGTGCGACGACGCTGCGGCGGGTCACGGTCATCACGATCTGCTTGCCCTCCATGGTATAGCCGCCGAAGGCGGGGATCAGCGTCGAGCCGCGGTCGGTGTGCTCGTTGAGCGCCCGGGCGATCTCCTCACCGCGCTGCGTGACGGTGTAGATGACCTTGGCGTAATCTACGCCCTGCGTCAGCGTGTCGATGACCTTTGAAAAGACGTAGATCGTGATGGCGGAATAGATCGCGACGTCGAAATCGCGAAAAATCAGCGCGGCGACCGCGACGACGGAGGCGTCGACGAACATCAGCAGCGTGCCGGTGGGCATGTTGGGCAGAAACTTCTTGAGGATCAGCGCCAGCAGATCGGTGCCGCCTGTGCTTACGCCGCGGATAAAGAGCATACCCATGCCCAGACCCGTGAGCACGCCGCCCATCAGCGAGGCGACGAGCCTGTCGGAGGTATACTGCGGCAGCCAGCGATCGCCCGCCTCGATAAAGACGGAGAGCAGCAGCGTGGCGATCAGCGTAAAAAAGATCGCCCGCGGCCCAAGCTTGCGCCAGGCGGCGATCATCAGGGGGATGTTCATCATCAGCGTCCACACGCTCACATGAAGGGGCGTGATATAGGCCAGCGCCGTCGCAAGGCCCGACACGCCGCCGGGGGCAATGTCGTTCGGCACCGTGAACATGGACAGCGAAAAGCCGACAAGCGCCGTGCCGACGACGGTATAGACAAGGTCGATCAAAACATCGTGGATCGTATAGTCTCCGAAGATCTTTTTCATGGAAACTCCACCTGACACAAAAAATGGCGGGCGCGAAGCCCTGCCCGATCATTTTAGCACAGAGGCGGAAAAAAACCAAGAGGGAGAGAAAAAACCTATAAACTGGAAATTATACCCGTTTTCACGGAATATTTACTCATACAGAGCGGCAGAAACGCTGATCTTTCAAAAAAAGAAGGCCAAAGAACGAAAAAACTTGCAGTTTTCGCGATCTGTGATATAATGACGCTGCCGGAGTGCCGCAAACAGGGAGGAATGAATATGAAATCAACGGGGATCGTCAGAAAGGTGGACGAGCTCGGCCGCATCGTGCTTCCCATTGAGATGCGCCGCACGCTCGATATTGCGGAAAGAGATTCCCTGGAGATCTATGTCGAAGGGGACAGCATCATCCTGAAAAAATACCAGCCGGCCTGTGTTTTCTGCGGGAGCGTGAAGGATCTCGTCAGCTACGAGGGGAAAAACGTCTGCTCCGACTGTATCGCCAGACTGAAAGTAAGGCTCTGAGACAGGTATTTCAGACCGGATAAGCCGCGGCGGCGGTCTCTGCGTATGGCATGAGACCGCCGCCGTGATCTTATCGGTGATAAATACGCCGCAGCTCTTCGCTCTCCCGGCCGTTTTCGTCCTCGAGACAGAGATCGTGCTCGACCGTGAGGCCGTGCCTTCCGCCGCGCCGCCCTTCGATCAGCGCGAGCGACGGCGCGGCACCGGGGCGCGCGCATACGAAACGAAGTCTCTTCGGCTCGAGGGCGTATGCGCTCATCGCGACGAAGACCTCGCTGAGCCGCTCCGGCCTGTGTACCAGACAGAAGCGGGCGCCCGTTCGGCAGAGAAAGGCAGCCGCGGCGCACAGATCATCGAGCGTACAGCTCAGCTCTCCGCGCGCCGCCGCCCGCTCCGGCGAGCGCGGCAGCGCGCCGCTCCCCGGCGGGAAAAAGGGCGGATTGGCGACGACGAGATCGAACGAGCCCGCGTCAAAGAGGCTGCGCGCTTCCCGAATATCGCCGCAGACGATCCGCCCGCGTTCCTCGAGAGCGTTTTCTCTCAGATTCTCCTGCGCTTTTGCGGCGGCCTCGGGCAGGATCTCCAGACCCGTCATCCTCAGCCGCTCCGAGCGCGCGAGCAGCAGCAGCGTCAGTATGCCGCCGCCGCAGCCGAGATCGATGCCGCGCTCCGCCCCGGCGAGGGGGACGAAGTCGGCAAGCAGCACACTGTCGGTGCCGAGAGGGAAGTGTTCGGCCTGAGCATAGCGCGGCCCACCCGGCCAAAGAGCGGTAAAGTCGGTCATGGCGTTTCCTCTTTCGTCCGGAAAAACGGGGCCCATAATGAACCGTTCCCCGTCTTTTGTCTCAAAAAATCATAAAATGAATGAGAGGGCGTGCAAAACGCCCTCTCATTTTCCCCTTGCAAGAGAATGTCGATTACTCGCTGACAATAGCCTCGGCCGGGCAGTTAGCCGCGCAGGTGCCGCAATCAAGGCACTTGTCGGCGTCGATCTCATAGTGCAGTTCGCCCATGTCGATAGCTTCGGCGGGGCAGTTGGCCGCGCAGGTGCCGCAGGACAGGCACTCGTCGGTGATCACGTAAGCCATGTATGTACCCTCCATTTTTTATTTGATCCCTCCATGGGACCGATTTCGCCACCATTGTAACACATCCTTTACAAAAATCAATTGTTATTTTTGAACGGACTGATAACAATTCAAAAAAGTTGGCGATACTTTTTCTGCCCGCCGCGCTTCGCCCTTTTCATCGGATGCGGCGGAGGATAATGGTTCTGTCTGTAAAACGGGAGGCTGTCCATGAAAAGCAATGAAGTATTCACGCAGCGCGCCGAGGGCGCGATCGAAAACGCGCGCGCCGAGGCTGCCGCCCTGGGGCACAGCTTCGTCGGGAGCGAGCATTTGCTTCTGGGCATCCTGGCCGAGCCGGACGCGCTCGGCGAGAGGATCCTGCGCCGCTGCGGGGCCGACAGCGAGACGCTGCGGCAGCTCGCCGCCGAGGAACTGGGCTGCGGCTGCTCCGCCGCGCCCGCGCAGGGGCTGAACGCCGAGACCAAGCGCTTGCTGGAGACGGCGGGACGCGAGGCAAAGCGCCGCGGACGCAGCTTTATCGGGACGGAGCATCTGCTGCTCGCGATCTTCAGCAACGAGAACTGCGGCGCGATGCGTCTCCTGCGCCGCAGCGGAGCGGACGCCGCGTCCGCGGCGGCGGCGCTGTCCGATCTCTTCGGCGGCGTGCCGCCGCGGCCCTCCGAGCAGGGCTCCGCTTCCGTGCGGACGGGTACTCTTCGCCGCGCCGAGACGCGCACGCTCGACCAGTACAGCCGGGATCTCACCGCGCTGGCGCTCACGGGAGGGATCGACCCGGTCGTCTGCCGCGAGAAAGAGATCCGCCGCGCGGTACAGATCCTGTCACGCCGGACAAAAAACAATCCCGTGCTCATCGGTGCGCCCGGCGTGGGAAAAACGGCGGTCGCGGAGGGACTGGCCGTCCTGATGGCGCGCGGCGCGACGACGGCGGAGCTGTCGAAAAAGCGGCTCGTCTCGCTGGATATCCCCTCGCTGCTCGCGGGCACGAAATACCGCGGGGATTTTGAAGAGCGCGTCAAGGCCGTGCTGCGCGACGTCCGCCGCGCCGGGGACGTGATCCTTTTCGTCGATGAACTGCACACGCTCGTCGGCGCGGGCAGCGCCGAGGGCGCGATCGACGCGGCCAACATCCTCAAGCCCGCGCTCGGACGCGGGGAGGTGCAGATCATCGGAGCGACCACGCCGGAGGAATACCGCCGCCATATCGAAAAGGACGCCGCGCTCGAGCGGCGCTTCCAGCCCGTGCGCGTCGCTGAGCCCGACCGGGAGCAGAGCCTGCGCATGCTGCGCTCGCTGCGCCCCGGTCTGGAGAGGCACCACCGCGTCTCCATCGGCGACGATGCGCTCGAGGCGGCCTATGAACTGTCGCGGCGCTATATTGCCGATCGCAGTCTCCCGGACAAGGCCATAGACCTTGTCGACGAGGCGGCCTCGGCCTCGCAGGTATCCGGCGCGCGCGCCGAGGTGGACGCCGCCGCCGTCGCGGCCGTGGTCGCGCAGTGGACGCAGATCCCCGTCTCGGTGCCGGGGAGGGACGAAAAGAACGCGCTGCTCACGCTCGAGGACAAGCTCAAGGCGCGCGTGATCGGGCAGGACGCCGCGGCGGAGACCGTGGCGCGCGCGATCCGCCGCAGCCGCGTAGGGCTCGGCGATGAGCGCCGCCCGGTAGGCAGCTTTCTGTTTCTCGGCCCCACGGGCGTGGGCAAGACCGAGCTCTGCCGCGCGCTGGCCGCCGAGGTATACGGCGACGAGCGCGCGCTGATCCGACTGGACATGTCGGAGTATATGGAGAAGCATGCCGTCAGCCGTATCCTCGGTTCGCCCCCGGGCTATGTCGGATACGAGGAAGGCGGCCAGCTCACCGAGCAGGTGAGAAGGCACCCCTGGTCCGTCGTGCATTTCGACGAGATCGAAAAGGCGCACGAGGATGTGAGAGGCATCCTGCTGCAGATCATGGATGCCGGGCGTCTGTGCGATGCCGCCGGACGGGAGGTGGATTTCCGCAACACGCTCATCGTCATGACCTCCAATGTCGGCGCCGCAGCGATCGCGGAGGGAAAGGGCCCCATCGGCTTTTCCACCGCGAGCGGGGAGGAGGAGACGGATGCGCGCGTGCGCGCCGAGCTGCGGACGGTTTTCCGCGCGGAGTTTCTGGGCCGCATCGACGAGATCGTGCGCTTTCGCCCGCTCGGAAAAGAGGAGCTGCGCGCGATCTGCCGCCTGCTGCTTGACGAGACCGCCCTGCGTTTTGAAAAGCTCGGCGTCACGCTCTCGGTCAGCGACGCGGCCGTCGAGCGGCTCGCCGCGGAGGGAGGCGGGCGAGACGGCGCGCGCCCCCTTCGGCGCGCGGTGCAGCGTCTGCTCACCGACCCCGCCGCGGAGCTGCTGCTCTCGGGCGGCGCGGAAGAAGGCGGCGTTCTCACGGCAGACGCGGAGGGAGAGCGCATCGTTCTGCGCACGGAGCGGGGGAGCGGAAGTTGAAAAACCTTTCGCATTTTGCTTGACATAATCCGGCCGAGGAGATAAAATACCATGATGGTGACATGCGTGGAGCAGGGGAGCTCCCGCGCATCGAACCGCTTTCAATTATGACACGACGGATACGTTTTATGGTCCGTCTTATGCTAAAGTTGAAAAAGCACCGCCCCACCCCGGCAAAATTATTTGAGGAATGGAGGTGTGTTTGCTTACTATGCCCTGGTATTCATGGATCGTGATTGCCGCCACGGCCGTCGTTTGTTTTCTGCTCGGCGTCATGTACCGCAAAAAAATCGCAGAGCGCGAGATCCAAAGCGCCGAAGAAGAGGCAAAGCGGATCATAAACGAATCGATCAAGACCGCCGAGAGCAAGAAGAGAGAAGCTCTCGTCGAGGCAAAGGAAGAAATACACAAAAGCCGCTCGGAATACGAGCGCGAGGAAAAGGCCCGCAGGGCCGAGCTGCAGAAGCAGGAACGCCGCCTGCAGCAGAAGGAAGAAAACCTTGACCGCAAGACCGACGCGATCGAAAAGAAAAGCGACACGCTGAACAACAAGATCGCCGCCGTCGATGCCCAGCAGCAGGAGATCGCCCAGATCAAGAAGGGCCAGCTTGAAATGCTCGAAAAGATCTCCGGCTTCTCGATCGAGGAAGCCAAGGCCTACCTCATCGACAACGTCCGCGACGACGTTACCCATGAGATGGCCATGAAGGTCAAGGAGATCGAGGCCCAGTACAAAGAAGAGGCGGACGAGCGCGCGCGCGACATCATCGCCACCGCTATCCAGCGCTGTGCCGCCGACCACGCAAGCGAGATCACGGTCTCCGTCGTCGCTCTCCCCAACGACGAGATGAAGGGCCGCATCATCGGCCGCGAGGGCCGCAACATCCGCAGCATCGAAACGCTTACAGGCTGCGATCTCATCATCGACGATACGCCCGAGACGATCACCGTCTCCAGCTTCGATCCCGTCCGCCGCGAGGTGGCACGGCTCGCGCTGGAAAAGCTGATCCAGGACGGCCGCATCCACCCGGCCCGCATCGAGGAAATGATCGCCAAGGCCCAGCGCGAGGTCAACGCCACCATCAAGGCCGAGGGCGAGCGCGCCGTGTTTGAGACGAACATCCACGGGCTCAACCCCGAGATCATCAAGCTGCTCGGCCGCATGCGCTACCGCACCAGCTACGGCCAGAACGTGCTGAACCACTCCATCGAGGTCTCCCACATTGCGGGGCTGCTCGCCTCCGAATTGGGCGTCGACGTGAACGTGGCCAAGCGCGCGGGATTGCTGCACGACATCGGCAAGTCCATCGACCACGAGGTCGAAGGCAGCCACGTCACCATCGGCGTGGACATCGCCCGCAAGTACCGTGAAAGCGAGGCGGTGATCCACTGCATCGAGGCGCATCACGGCGACGTCGAGCCGCACACGGTCGAGGCCTGCCTCGTCCAGGCGGCCGACGCGATCTCCGCGTCCCGTCCCGGCGCGCGCCGCGAAAACATCGAAAACTACGTCAAGCGTTTGGAGAAGCTCGAGGAGATCTCCCGCAGCTTCCCCGGCATCGCCAGCAGCTACGCCATCCAGGCTGGCCGCGAGATCCGCATCATGGTCAAGCCCGAGGACGTCAGCGAGGATCAGATGGTCCTGCTGGCCCGCGATATCGCCAAGAAGATCGAGGACGAGCTGACCTATCCCGGCCAGATCAAGGTCCACGTTCTGCGCGAGACCAAGGCCGTCGATTACGCCAAGTAAGAGACCCGGACAAAAAAGCACACCCGCCCGTCGGGTGTGCTTTTTCAAAAGGAGACAGATATGGACCAGTACAAGCTGAGAGAATACATGGCGGCCGAGCCGGAAGCCAAGCTGCGCGATCTGGTTGCGCGGCTGCTGCACGACGAGATCGTCGCGCTGCGCATCGCGCCGGGCTCGAGACTGAACGTCAATCAGATCGCCGCCTCGCTCGGCATCTCGCGCACCCCGGTGGCCGAGGCCATCGCCAGCCTGACGGAGATCGGATTCGTCACCTCGCATCCGGGCCAGAACGGCAGCTATGTGCTGGATCTGTCGCTCAAGGACATGATCAGCCTCTATCAGGTCCGCTCCGCGATCGAGAGCGAGGCCGCCGCCCTCGCGGCGTACAGCGCCAGCGACACCGCCGTGCAGGAGCTGACGATGCTGGCCGAGGCCTTCCACGACAGCGTCACGCGCCGCGATATCCGCGGCATGAAGGACACGGACATGCCGTTCCACCGCCTGCTTATTGAGAGCTGCGGCAATCCCTATCTGCTGCAGAGCTATGAGCTGCTGCTGCCGAAACTGACGATGTACCAGTCCTCTATGGTGGAGTTCATCGGCAAGACCGGCGGCGAGGATAACCCCTGGATGCCGAGCGTGGCCTATAATCACACCTCGATCATCGCGGCGATCCGCCTGCGCCTGCCGGAGATGGCGCGCAGCGCGATGGCCGACCACGTCAGCGCCTCGCTGAGCTTTACCTCGCTCACCGGTCAGGGCGCCGATCCCTTCTCGGCCGTCAAGGGAAAGTAGTGTCTTGATGCCGGAAAAAGGATCCCGGGAAAAACCCGGGATCCTTTTTGCTTTGCCTATAGAGCCGGATAATCAGTCGACGCGCTCGCTGCCCCAGAAGAACAGCGCGACGGTGCCGGGGCCGGTGTGGCTGCCGATCAGGTTGCCTACGCTGTTGATGAGCACCTTTCCGTTGAGCTTGGGGAAGCGCGCTTCGATCAGATCCGCCACGGCGCGCGCGTCATCATAGCAGGCGGACTGGCTGATGAAGCACTTGCCGGAATAGTCGAGACCGCCCTCGGCGCACTCCTCCATCTTTTTGACGATCTCGCGGATGACCTTTTTCTTCGTGCGGATCTTGAAGCGCGGGATCAGCCGGCCCTGATCGTCCATGTTCATCAGCGGGCAGATCTCCAGTATGCCGCCGAACACGCCCGCGGCCTTGGAGATGCGGCCGCCCTTGACAAAAAAGGTCAGGTCCGAGGAGAAAAACCAGTGGTGGAGCTTCAGACGGTTGTCCTCGATCCACTGGGCCAGCTCGGCGGCGGAGAGCCCCTCGTCGCGTTTCGCGGCCGCGGTGTCCATCAGCAGGCCGTAGCCCGAGGACGCGCCCAGCGAATCGATCACGTAGACCGTCCGCTCGGGAAAGCGCTCCTTCAAGATCAGCGCGGCGTTGGTGGCGGAGTTGATCGTGCCGGAGATACCGGAGGAGAGACACACATGCACCACGTCCTTGCCCTCCTCGAGGAAGGGAGTGAAGAAGTCCACGTACTCCGAGACGTTCACCTGCGCGGTGCGGGTGTCGGCACCGGCGCTCATCCGGGCGTAGAACTCCTCGAAGGGGATCGTCTGGCCCAGGTCGTCGGGATACTCCACGCCGTCGAGGAAATAATGGAAGCAGACATAATGCACGCCGATGCGCTCGAAATGCTCTTTCGAGAGGTCGGCGGGGGAGCAGCAGCTCAAAATATAATCACTCATGATTCTTATCCTTTCGCACAAAAATCGGCGTATGATCATATTGTCAGCGTATCCTGTTTTCCGCCGCATTACAAGCTACCGTCCGCGCGGGACGCTCTAAAACGCGTAGAGCGGCCTTCCGGCCGCTCTACAAATCGTAGAATTCAGTTTTCGTCGTGCTTTTTCGGGTGCGGATGCCGCCGCTTCTTCACATTGCAGGCGAGAAAGACCAGCACCTCGGCGGGGACGAGGACCAAAAACAGCTGCCAGGGGTTGGCCGTGGGCAGAAAGAAATAGACGATCGTGAAGACCGAGGCCACAAACAGAGCGATCACATACTGCAGCTGCCGCAGACGCTTGAAGACGCAGATCATGACAAGATAGGCCAGGATCGCGGCGGAGAGGGCGAAGAGGAAGAGCCGCCATTCGACGATCCCCATCAGCCACAGCGTGACAAAGGCGATCAGGAAGGCCGTCAGCACGCCGATCACAACGATGGCGATGATATGCTCGACGCTGTAACGGACCTCCTCCACCTCGTTCTCCTTCGGCTTTTCCCATTTGTCGTGGGACGAGAGAATGAAATCCACGCTCACGCCGAAGAGTCCGGCAAGCTGGGTCAGCACGTAGGCGTCGGGAATGGCCTCGCCGCGCTCCCATTTGGAGATGGTCTTGTCCGAGTAGTTCAGCCGCGCGCCAAGCTCGGCCTGCGTCAGGCCCATGCCCGTACGGAGCTTTATTATATTGCTCGCGGTGACGAGCTTGAGTTCGTTCAGTTCCATGTAAAACTCCTTTGGCCTGCGGAAAAGGTATGACATATTTTACTGTTTCCGGGGCGGCAAGTCAAGGGAAAAAGCAAAAGGGGCGTTGAAATGAAAAAAGCTTTTCGGTATAATCGGCGGGGGAGCTCTCCCGCGCGGAAGCTCTGCGGCTACGCCCGCTGGCTGCGTTTCTGGGCAGAGGCGCTCGCGCGGCCGCGCGCCTGCGGCGCCGTATGGGCCGAGGATGCGGACGCCGGGTTGCTCGCGGCTGGCTTTCCCGCGCTGCTCGCCGTGCCCGCGCCGCTCTTCACCGAAACGGCGGAGCTTTTTCCCGGGCGCTGCCGCCTTGCGGCGGAGGGAAAGGATGCGGAGGCGCTGCTCGCGGCGATCCGGGATGTCGAGGCGCGTTTTTCCCTGCGTTTCGATTGGGACGCCTTCCTCGCCGCATGCGAAAGAAGAGATCGCCGCGGCGGTCGTCTGCGTGCGCTGTCCCGGGCTCTGGCGGCTCTCGCCCCGCCGCCGGTCGACGCGCGCACGCCTCAAACGGCGCTGCGCAGCCTTTCGGAAAGGAAAAGAGAAATATGAAAAAACTGCCGATCCTCATCCTCATCCTCGCCCTCGCGCTGCTCGCGCTGGCCGGATGCGGCAATACAAACAGCCCCGCCCCCGCGGAGGAGAACAAGGTCGCCGAGGAGATCCTCTCCGGCTTGGACGACGCTGCCGAAGAGCCTGCGGAGGAAAGCGTCCCCGCCGAAGAGGCGGGAACGCAGCAGCTCCCGGCCGGGCTCGAGCCGGCCTTCCGCTTTTCCACGACCCTGCTCGACGGAACGGCCGTGGACGAGAGCATCCTTGCGGGCCATGCGCTCACGATGATCAACTTCTTCGAGCCATGGTGTCCGCCTTGCGTCGCCGAGCTGCCGGAGCTGGAACGACTCTATGAGACCTATGCGCCGGAGGGATTCCAGATCCTCGGTGTGTTCTCAACCGAGGAAGGTGTCGAAACGGTGCTCTCCGAGGCCGGTGTCAGCTATCCCGTGCTGCGCTACGTCCCGGTCTTCGACGTGTTCCAGACCGGCTATGTGCCCACGACGGTGTTCGTGAACGAGCGGGGAGAGCTTCTCGGCCAGACGCAGATCGGAGCGAACAGCTACGAGGGCTGGGAGGCGATCGTAAAGGAGCTGCTGGGATGAAAAGGCTTGCCGCCTGGCTGGCACTTCTCGCCGCCGCCGCGCTGACGGCCGCCGGACTCCTTTCCGGGCAGTACGCCGCCGTGCTGCAGAAGGCCGTGCGCGTGTGCCTCGAATGCGTGGGGATCGGATGAGGATGAAAGACAAAAGACGGTTTTCGATCCAGGCCGCGGCCGCGCTGCTGCAGAACGCCCATCTCAAGGGCTTCTTCACGGGCCGGATCTATCAGGGAGCGTCCAAAGGCGTGTGCGTGCCCGGCCTGAACTGCTATTCCTGTCCCGGCGCGGTCGGCGCCTGCCCGATCGGCTCGCTGCAGAGCTTTCTTGCCGCGCGCCCGATCAAGCTCCCGTACTATGTGGTCGGCCTGCTGATCTTTTTCGGCGCGCTGCTGGGCCGCGCGGTCTGCGGCTTTCTCTGCCCCTTCGGCTTCCTGCAGGAGCTGCTCCACAGGATCCCCTTTCCCCGCAGGCTCCGCCGCTTCCGCGGCGAGCTGCTGCTGCGAAAGCTCAAATACCTGATCCTCGCGCTGCTCGTCGTGCTGCCGCTCTTTTTCGCGCTCACGCCTTTTTTCTGCAAGTATCTCTGCCCTGCGGGAACGCTCGCGGGCGTGCTGCTCGCGCTCGCGGACACGGCCGTGCGGCCGCTGCTCGGCGGCCTCTTCGCCTGGAAGGCGGCGGTGCTGCTCGCGCTCGCGGCGCTGAGCCTGCTGATCTGGCGGCCCTTCTGCAAATACCTCTGCCCGCTCGGCGCGATCTACGGGCTGTTCAATCGCTTCGCGCTCTACCGGGGAGAGCTCGACGCAAGCAAATGCGTCCGCTGCGGGAAATGCGCGGCGGTCTGCCGCATGGGCGTCGAACCGACGGAGAACGTCAATTCCGCCGAGTGTATCCGCTGCGGCGACTGTGCCCGCGCCTGCCCGACCGACGCGATCAGAATGGGTTTTCTTACCAGACGATAAGTATACTGCCGTACGTGCTTTCCGCCGCGGATTCCCGCGGCGGAAATTTTTTTCAGAAAACAGCAAATACCACTTGACACACAATACTATGCGGTGTATAGTATGACGCGAAAGGAGGTATTGTCGATGCTGGATGCACAAATGAAACGCGGTCTCGTTGAAAACTGCGTGCTCGCCGCGTTGGCGCGGGGCGACTCCTACGGCTATCAGATCGTCAAGGATCTTTCCTCCGTCGTCGCGGTCACGGAATCGACGCTCTATCCGATCCTCCGCCGCTTGGAAGGGGCGGGAGCGCTGACGGTATACAGCGTGGAGCATAACGGCCGTCTGCGCAAATTCTACCGTCTCACGCCGGTCGGCCGGAAACAGCTGGAGAGCTTTGCAGCCGACTGGGACGAGCTGGCGGCGATGTATGATTTTATTCGGGAGGGATTGAGCCATGAATAGAGAGGAATATCTGGAAAAGCTGCGGCTGGCGCTCGCGCAGATGCCCGCGGAGGAGAAGGAAAGACAGATCGCCTATTACGACGAGCTGATCAGCGACATGTGCGAGGACGGCATGAGCGAGGCGGAGGCCACCGCGAAGCTCGGCGACCCGGGCAAGGTCGCGGAGGAGCTGCTCGCGGCGCTGCCGCTGGGCACGCTGGTCAAGAGCCGCATCAAATCGGCCGGCAGCCTCTCGGCGCTGACGATCGTGCTGCTTGTGCTCGGCTTCCCGCTCTGGTTCCCGCTGCTGATCTCGGCCTTTGCGGTCGTGTTCTCGCTGCTGCTGGCGCTGCTCGTCACGATCTGGTCACTGGCCGCGGCCCTTGCGGCCGTCGTGCTCTCGCTGGGCGTCGCGGCCGTCGCGGCTCCGATCGGGCTGCTGAGCGGGGCCGTCACGGGCTCGCCGCTTGTGATCCTGGGTACGACGCTCGCCGCCGCCGGGCTGTGCGTGCTCGGCGCGCTCGCTTTGCCGCCCCTGTTCCGCGCGATGGCGCGCCTGAGCCGCGCCGTGTGCCGCGGGCTGTGGCGCGGCATAAAAAATATCTTCATCAAAAAGGAGAACTGAACGATGAAAACCTGGAAGAAAATCGTGCTTCTCATCGGTATCCTGCTGCTGGCCTTCGGCCTGACGGTGCTGCAGATCGCCCATCACCGCGGCGACAGCTTCGGCTTTGGCACTCCGTCATTCGGCTTCGGCAGCTCGGGGAGCTTCGATTATGATCAGAAGGGCTATACCGTCTGCACCGACGGCGAGGAGAGCTTTTCGGCAAAGGACGTCCGCGCGCTGCACATCGACTGGCTCAGCGGCGCGGTCAGCGTCGAACGCTACGACGGCAAGGACGTCGTCGTGCGCGAGAAAGCCTCCGCCAGGCTTTCGGAGGATCAGTGCATGCGCTTCAGGCTCAGCGGCGGCACGCTCTCGATCCTGCCCTGCGCGAACAGGGTCGGCAATCTGCCCGAAAAGCAGCTGACCGTCCTTGTCCCGCAGAGTCTGACGCCTTCGGAAGCCGCGGCGGACGCGACCTCCGCCTCTGTGACGATGCGCGGCCTTGATGTCGCGGGAGAGATCAGGCTCTCTTCTCTCTCCGGCTCGCTCCACGCGGAGGATTGCAGCTGCACCTCGCTGCAGCTGGACAGCTCCTCCGGCAGCCAGAGTATCCTGCGCTGCGAGGTGATCGGCGGCGTCGATGCCGACTCGCTCAGCGGAAGCTTCACGGCCGAGGAACTCAGCTGTCTCTCGCTCGCCGTCGAATCCTCCTCCGGCAGCCATAAGATCAGCGCGCTCAGCTGCGGCGAGCTGAAGCTCTCGTCCACCAGCGGCTCGCAGCGCGCTTCCGGTCTCGACTGCCGCAGCGCCGACTGCTCCTCCACCAGCGGCTCGGTCCAGCTGTCTTTTGCAGCGGAGCCGGAGAGCGTGAAGGTCGAGAGCACGTCGGGCTCCGTGGAGCTGACGTTCCCGAAGGGAACGGGCGTCGACCTGGTTTTTGACAGCAGCTCCGGCAGCCTTCACGGCGACAAGAGCCGCGTCCGCGGCGGCATCCCCGTCGATGTGGAGACGACCAGCGGCAGCCTGACGATCCGCTATCAGTAAAAAGTGAAAAACAAAAAACCCGCAGGGACTCATTGCCCCTGCGGGTTTTTTATTGGAGGGAAAAGCTTTACTTGAGCGCGCCCTTGATGACGTCGGCCAGAATGTTGATGCCCTTGACGATCTTGTCGTCGGTCGAGCAGGAGTAGTTCAGGCGCATGCCGTTGTTGACGTCGCCCTTCGGGTAGAAGCCGGAGCCGGGCACGTAGGCCACCTTCTGCTCCATCGCCTTGGGCGCGAGCTCGCGGGTGTTGACATACTCGGGCAGCTCGACCCAGGTGAAGAGACCGCCGTCCGGGTCGGTGAACTTCGCTTCCTTCGGGAAGGTCTCGCGCATCGTATCGATCATCAGCTCGCAGCGATGCTTGTACACCGGCAGGATCTTGGCCACATGCTCGTCGATGTCGAACATGTCCATATACTTGGCGATGGCCATCATGTTGATCGTGGCGGTCTGCAGCACCGCGGCCTGAGCGATGTGGTTGACCTTTTCGACGATCTTGCCGTCGGCGATGATCCAGCCCACGCGGAAGCCGGGGGAGAGGATCTTGGAGAAGGAGCCGAAGTAAACGATCAGGCCCTCGGTGTCCATGCTCTTGAGGCTGGGCAGATACTCGCCCTTGAAGCGCAGGTCGCCGTAGGGGTTGTCCTCGATGGCATGCACGCCGTACTTGTTGATGATCTCCATGAACTGCTTGCGGCGCTCCAGCGGCCAGGTACGGCCCGAGGGGTTCTGGAAGTCGGGGATGATATAGATGAGCTTGACGTTCGGGGTGGACGCGAGGACCTTGTCCAGCTCTTCCATGATCATGCCGTTCTCATCCGTGGGCACGGAAACAAAGTTGGGCTGATACTGCTTGAATGCGTTGATCGCGCCCAGATAGCTCGGGCTCTCGAGCACGACGTAGTCCCCGGGATTGAGGAACAGCTTGCCCAGAAAATCCAGGCCCTGCTGGCTGCCGGCGGTGATGAAGACATGCTCGGGGTCGGTGTGGATGTTGTTCTTGGCGGCAACGCGCTCGCAGATCTGCTCGCGCAGGCGCAGGTTGCCGTCGGTGGGGCCGTACTGCATGGCGATGCGGCCCTGCTCCGTCATCACGGCGTCCAGAGCGGTCTTCATATCCTCGACGGGGAAAAGCTCGGGCGCGGGCAGGCCGCCGGCGAAGGAGATGATGTCCGGACGCGCCGCGATCTTCAGCAGTTCGCGGATGTCGGAGGCCTTGATATTGGCCATGCGATCGGCAAAGTATTCCATGATGATCCTCCTTGAATATATGTTTTGTAAATATTTCCCGAAAAAATGCCGTTTCACCTATTCAAATATATCACAACTGACGGCGCTTGTAAACATGGGAAAGATATATAAATCGTTTTCTACTTTTTCAGCAGTTTGGCAAGTATGCCTTTTCGCGCGGCTTTTTCCTCCGGTGCGGCGAGCGCGGCCCAGCTTTCCGGCCCGAGATACTTCAGCACGGCCACCTGCGGTTCCGTATCCGGCGTGATCTCGATCGTGTCGCTCTCGTAGAAATGCGCAAAGCCCGGGGCGTTGAAATAATGCAGCAGCTCATCGAGATGCTCCAGACGCCGCGCTCCGTGCTCGCCGAAGCGGTAGTGCATCGGGATGATGACGCGGGGAAGGACCTCCTCACACATGCGCCAGACCTCCTGCGAGGGCAGGCCGGTGCAGCTTCCGGCCGTGACCATCAAAGCGTCGGCGCCGAGGATCTGCCCGGCCTCGCCGGAGAGCAGCTGTGTGCCGATGTCGCCCATGTGTACGATCTTCAGCCCGTCCGCTTCCAAAATGTGGACGAGACTTTTCCCGCGCGTGATGCCGCGCATGTTGTCGTGCCAGACCTCGAAGGAACTGATCGCAAAGGGACAGTCGCTCTCGGGCCGGCCGGAGAGCACAACGCCCGCGCGGTAGTTGTGGCCGTAGTGCTCGTGGCTCACGAGCAGCTTGTCCGCACGGACGCGCAGCCTCGGGTAGCCGGCGGTGTAGTCGCTGTCGTAGGGGTCGATGACGATGGTGTAGCCCCCGTGCGTGATCGCAAAGCAGGCGTGTCCCAGCCATTTGATCTCCATATATTCTGCCCTCAGCCTTCCATGATATGCAGCGCGCGGATCTCCGGGTTCCGGATATGGCTCTGGATCTCAAAGGCCGGGCCCTCAAGATAGTCCGTACCGCCGCGGCAGAGTCCCTGCGAGGAGAGCTCGCGCAGCACGCTCGCGCAGATGTCCTCGACCAGCTGCTCTTTGAGCTTGTCGCCTTCGCCGCCGTTCTCGCCCGTGAGCAGGAACTCCAGCGCCTCGGCCATATCGCCGAGCGTCGGCAGCGCGCGCAGCGCGCGCAGGCACCATTTATAATAGGGCATGTGGCGGCGGTTGAGAAGAAACACCGTTTCCGCCGCGTCGCGCACGAACTGCCCGAGCGCGAGCATCGCCGCCCCGGGCTCGCCGTGGCGGAGACAACGCGCGTAGTTGTACTGCCCGGCCTGCGCCATACCGATCACGTGCGAGGCGAGCTTCTTTCTGCGCACGTCCTCGGGCATGCCGTGCAAAAGCTGCTCGCGGATCAGGGAGAAGGTCCCGAGATCGTCGCGCCAGACCTCGCCGTTCGTCGCCTCGGCCAAAGCCCAGGACGGCAGGCTCATCCACTGCTGCCAGCTCTCCGGCGCGCCGGGCGAGCCGGTATAGCGCCGATAAAAATCGCCGATCCTGTGCACGCCCACGCCGCTTTCGCCCAGCGCGCTTCGTACAGCGGCCCCTTCCATGCCCAGCGCGCGGTATGCGCGCGCGAGCGCCACGCCGATGGCAAGATCATCCTCATCCGTGAGCCACAGGCAAAAGCCCTGCTCGAAATCATGGTCGCGCGAGAGCGCGTCGTCAAAGCCGAAGCACTGCGAGCCACGGCCCGCAAGCCCCACGGCAACGCGCCCCTCATATTCGGGAAAGCCGGTGCGGAGCATACCGCGCCCGCGCTCTTCATAAAAAAGCCGCGCCTCGTCAAGTCCCTTCATGGATCGTCCTTATCCCTTCTTCCAGATCCTTCGCGTAAAGGAAGAAACCCAGCTGATCGAAGACCGGCACACATTTCGAGGCCATAAAGGCGTAATAGCCGTCGCGCTTCAATCCCGGGTCGTCCAGACACTCCCACGCGCGTTCGATACAGTCCGCAATGCGACCGTCCTCCGGATCGGCCTCGTTGTAAAGCTCGGCGAGACTGCACATGGTCACGGCGATCTCACAGCCGCCGCCTTTCAGCCCCTCCATGATCCTTGCCGCCGAAAGGAACAGCGCCTCGGCCTCGCTGAACTCTCCCAGCGCGGCGTGCGACTGGGCCATATTGTTGAACAGGCCCGCGAAGCGATAGTCCAGCGGATCAAGCTGCTCGGCGTAGACGCGGCTCACATGACGGAAGACCGGCAGGGCGTCCTCGTGCTCGCCGAAGCAGCCGAGCGTCGTCGCGGCGTTCAGGAGCACCGTCGCGCCCGAGACCGTGCGCCCCAGACGGTGAGCGCGTATCAGCGCGAGCGCGCGCTCTACGGCGGCGAGCCCCTTTTCCCCGTCCATGCTGCGGCGGTACTGGCCCAGCAGCTCGCTCGTGAGCGAGAGCTCAGCGCGCCAGTCGCCGACCGTCTGCGCCTCGCGCAGCCAACGCTCAAGATAGTCCTGCGCCTCGTTTTCGCGGCTTTGCGCGTAGAGCGCGTCGAGCCCGCGGATGATCGACGGGACATCGAGCGTCTGCGGGCAGGGCTCCGTGTCCGGATGGCCGGTGTATTCGCTTGTATCGAAGCAGCAGCGCATGGGGATTCCTCCTTGAAGTGCCGCGCGGACGCGTGTATAATACTTACTGCCTTTCTATTATAATATTTTATTCCCGAATTACAATACGGAGCGTGTATTATGGATAAAAAGCCTTCTCTGGCCGCGCTCGCCCTCGCGGGCGTGGAGCGCATGCGCGGACGGGATCACGATTTCCGCGGCCGCGTGTGCGCGCTGCTTCTGCTGCTGCGCGGCGCCTACTATACCGGGGAGGGGAAATGGCGCGCCCTGGCGGAAGAGGATCTGCGCGCGCTGTGGCGCGGCGGCGTACACGACCACATAGGCGGAGGCTTTTTCTCCGCGAGCACTGACGGCGAATGGCTTCGCCCGCGCTTTGAAAAGCGTCTCGACGACAACGCGATCCTCGCCTTCCTTTTTGCAGAGGCCTGGGAAAAAGGTCGCATGGGCTTCCACCGCGAGGCGGCGGAGGAGGCGCTGGATTTCTGTCTGCGTGAGCTGCCGGATCCCTCCGGTCTGTATCGGGCGGGGCTGCGCGCTCTGCACCCGGAGGGGGAAGAAAACCCCTTCCTCTTCACGCCCGCCCGGATCGCCGAGATCCTCGGAGCGGACGAGGGCCGCCACTTTGCCGAATGCTACGACATCACCGCCGAGGGCAACTGCGGCGATGAGAGCATCCCCAACCTGATCCTCAATCAGCGGTGGAACCTTGTTCCCGCGGGATACGACGACCTGCGGGAGAAAGTGCGCCTCGCGCGCGAGGCGCGCGGCGGTCTGCTTTCGGACGAGCGGACGCCGCTCGACGCGAACGCGCTGCTGCTCGCCGCGCTGGCCAAGGCTGGGCGGGTCTTTTCCGACAGACGCTATCTCACCGCGGCCGGAGAACTGGCCGAACGGCTTTGCGCGGACGACGACAGCCCGCGCCTCGGCCGCGCGGCGCTGGCCTTCGCGCTGACCGAGCTTTACGCCGCGGACTTTGATCCTTCGCATATCGCTGCCGCCTCCGCCTGTGCGCCTAAGCCGGAGAAGGCGGCGGCGGACGGAGCTCTCTCGCCCGAAGACGACCGTGCGCTGACGCTCTCCGCGCTTGCCTGCGACGCGCTGTGGCGTCTCACGGAAGGGGAAAAGTGGCGCTACGAAAGCATTGAGATCCTGCGGGAGCTGGGCCTCCGCCCGGATCGGCACGGCCCCGAGGCGCTCGGCGCCCTCTGCGCGGATTTCTCGCTGAGCTGCCCGCAGCGTTCTGTTCTGTACGTCTGCGCGGAGGAGGAGCCGTCCGCGGCGCTCGCCGCGATCAGGTCCCGCTATGCGCCGGATCTGAAGGTGCTGCTGAAAACGCCGGCGCGCGCCGACGCGCTGGCCGCCCTCTGCCCCTGGACGGCGGAGCTGCCGATCGGCCCCGCGCCCCTGTTTTACCCTCGCGAGAACGGAAAAACAGGGGCTCCGGCCGGGCTCTGAGGCGATGTTTACATAAAATTAAGAAAATTCTTTTATTTTTTGTTACCAAAATGAAATTTTTCTCTTGCTTTTTCGAAATCTTTGTCGTACAATGGTCCCATCAAGAATCACTTCTTGGGAGGAAAAGGAAATGACAAAGAGAATTATCTGCCTGCTTCTTGCGGTCATGATGTTTGCCGCGCTGCCCGCGATGGGCGCCGGCGCCTTTGCGGACAAGGAGACCGTGACGTACGAGATCGGCACCGAGACGATGAAGGACATCTGCACGAACAACGGTCTTGACTACGAATTCTGCAAGGCCGCGATCATCAAGCTTAACGACGCCTTCACAAAGGAAGAGGATTTCAAGTCCATCCATGTCGGACAGAAGATCATCCTTCCGAAGACCAATCAGGACGCCGCCGACATCCTCGGCGTCGCGCTGCCCGACAGGCTCAAGCCCAAGGCCACCGGAGAGACCCAGATCTACACGGTCAAGAACAAGGACACGCTGATCGGTATCTGCGACAAGCTGAAGCTCGACTACGGCAAGTGCAAGGCCGCGATCATGAAGCTCAACGGCTGGAGCGACTATAACCTTCTGACGCTCCACACCGGCGACAAGATCAAGCTGCCGGCCTCCGATGCCGACGCGGCGGTCATCGCCGCCTCCACCACCGGTACGGCCACCGGCACGTCCACCGCCCTGCCCATCGGTACCACGACGACTCTCCCGACCGGCGATTCCGTCGTCGCTTACATGGTCCCGCATATCGTCCAGACCGGTGAGACGATTTACGGCATCTGCGTCGAGAACGGCATCGACTTCTCCCGTTACTGCAACATGATCATGCAGGCCAGCGGCATCACCTATGCCTCCGGGCTGCACACGGGCGACATCGTCTACATCCCCAGCACCACCGCGTCCACCAGCTCCATGAGCATCGTCACCCACGTCGTCAAGGGAGGCGAGACCACCTACGGCATCTGCCAGGAGCTCGGTATTGACTACGGCGCGCGTCTGAACCTTATCACCGCGCTCAACCCGGGCAAGAACCTCTCTGCCATCCACACGGGTGAGATCCTGTACTTCCCGGCCGGAGCCACCACCGGCACGGGCACGGGAACCGGCACCGGCACGGGCACGGGCACCGGCACGGGTACGGGCACCGGCGCGGGCGCCGGCAGCAGCGCCTACACGCCTGTCGCTCCCGCCCAGCCTGTCACGCCCTCGCCTGTCAAGGCCACCGAAGGTGTGATGTACTACCTCAAGGAGATCACCGTCAAGAAGGACGACACGGTCTATGCGCTGGTCAAGGCCGAGGGCTTCGAGTACCTCAGCTACTACGCCGACGTGATCCTGTACGCCAGCAATCTCACGAGCTTCAACAACCTCAAGGAAGGCGACAAGCTCATGATGGTCACCAAGAGCGCAACGGGCGCCAAGATCGCCGTCACCGGCGTGAAGGTCAAGAACGGCGACACCGTCATCAAGATGTGCAGCGATCTGGGCATCAGCTACAACGAAAATGCCAACCTGATCGCCAAGCTCAATCCCGGCGTCAACTTCAACAACCTCAAGACGGGGGATATCATCGTTCTGCCGAAGAAGGCGTAAACCGAATAAAAGCAATCCGACCGGGTCTGCAGCTGCAGACCCGGTTTTTTTGCCCGGCTGTAAAAAATGCGGGCAGATCGGTAGTATACGGGTGAACACGAAAAAAAGGAAGTGACGGCTCATGACAGACGAGGAGATCATCGGCCTGTTCTTTGAACGTTCGGAGCAGGCCATCTCCGAGCTGGCAAAAGAGCACGGCGAAGCGGCTCGCAGGGTCGCGCTCCGCATCCTCGGAGACCCGGAGGACGCGGAGGAGTGCGTCAACGACGCCTATCTCGGCGTCTGGAACAGCGTCCCGCCCGAACGTCCCGCGCCGCTGAGGACCTATGTCTGCAGGATCGCGCGCAATCTTGCGGCGAAAAGGCGCCGCGCCAACACGGCGCAGAAGCGCGGCAGGGGCTATGATCTGGCGCTCGACGAGCTTGCCGAGATCGTTCCGGACCGCGTCGGCGTGGAGGATCGCATCGCGGCCAAAGAGCTCGCCGGGCTTATCGGCGCTTTTCTGGATACGCTCTCCTACGAGGACAGGTTCCTTTTTATGCGCCGCTACTGGTATGCCGATCCCCTCAGCGAGATCGCGCGGATGGCGGGGATGAGCTACGGAGCCGCCGCCGTCCGTCTTCACCGTGTTCGGGAAAAACTCAGGAAACAACTGTTGAAGGAGGGAGTGCCCGTATGAAGCGAGAACTCGTATCTCTTGCGCTCTGCGAACTGGACGAGCGCTATATCAGCGAAACAGAGACCTTTTCTCCCGCCGCAGCACGTGGCTTCCCGGAAAGGACCGTACCCATGAAAAGAAAACGCATCCTTACGTTAGTCCTTGCCGCGGCTCTGATCCTCGCGCTGGGCGTCACCGTGTACGCGGCCTCCGGTCTCGGCATGATCGCCTCGCACCGGATGCCGGAGACCGGGGAGTATACGGATCTCGCGTCGCTGCCGCAGATCGAAAAGACCGTCGGCTACCCCGTGACCGTGCCCGAGCGTTTTTCCGACGGCTATGCCTTTTCTTATCTTAGAGTAAGAGGCGAGGCAGAATTCAGCGAGACGGGAGAAACCGAGCGGGAGTTCTACGGCGTCCATGCGCTCTACACCAAACCCGGCGAAGCGGATCGCTGGCTCGATCTTGCTCCGTTCCTCGCCCCCGCGGCGACGGGACCGAGCGAGCGGCGCACGCTCGGCGGAGTGGAAGTGACATTCAGCTCTGACCATTACAAGGTCGTGCCGGAAGACTATGAGAAAACGGAGGCGGATCTCGCAAGGGAGGCCGAGGGGCATTATTATATCTCCTTCGGCTCGGACGGGATCGAGGAATACGACTTTGCGTTTGCGAGCTTTGTGCTCGGCAGCGTGGAGTATGTCCTGACGGATACGGCAGCTTCCGGGGACTCGTTTGATCAGCTTGCCCAAATGGCCCTGGAACTGATCGCCGCGGCGGAAAACTGAACACCGAAGCCCAAGCACGCAAAGCCCGCCTCCCGTTTTTCGGGGAGCGGGCCCTTTTTGTGTTATACTATAACAACAAATAACCAAATCTCTGTAACTTTCTCCATCAAAACGCTTTATTTAGGGCGAGGGACCTCAAAAAGGAGGAGTGGAAGCATGGATGACGCGAAGATCGTCGATCTCTACTGGGCGCGCTCGGAACGGGCTCTCGAAGAAACCGGGAAGAAATACGGAAGCTACTGCCGCACGATCTCGTATAATATTCTGGCGGACGCGTCGGACGCGGAGGAATGCGTCAACGACACCTGGATGAAGGCGTGGAATTCCATGCCGACGGACAGGCCGCGGCGTCTCGCGCCCTATCTGGGCAAAATGACGCGCTGGCTGTCGCTGAGCCGTCTGCGCGAGAAAAACAGCCTCAAGCGCGGCGGCGGCGAGCTGCCGCTCGTACTCGACGAGCTCGCGGAGGCGCTGGATTCCGGCGCGGACACGCAAAGGGAACTGGAGCTCCGGGAGCTGGAACGGGCGCTGCGGCGTCTGATCGAAGCGCTGGGCAGGGACGAGCGCGACGTGTTCCTCAGCCGTTACTGGTACATGGCCCCGATCGCGGAGATCGCGGAAAAGTACGGTCTTACCGAAAGCAATGTCAAAACCATGCTCCACCGCACGAGAAAAAAGCTGATGAAACGATTGAAGGAGGAAGGCTTATGCTGAACAGCGAAAAAGTCCTGTTCGCTTTGAACGATACGGATGAAACCTATCTGGAAAGCGCGCGCATCCGGCTGGGCTACCGGACGGAGGAGGCCGTAAGGCGTCCGGCAAGAAAACGCGTCGTCGCTTTTGCGCTGGCCGCAGCGCTGATCCTGGCGCTGGGAGCCGCAGCGTATGCAGCCGATCTCTTCGGCATGCGCGCACTGTTTATGAAGAACACCACTTCTGCTGACAATCCTAATGGCGGATATGTGTCTTTTACACAGCCGCAGGACGTGCCGGAGGAAATGGATGAAAGCATCCGCGCAAAGATCGACAACTCTGCCAAAGCCTGGGAAGAATGGACTGTTTGGAGCAGAGAAAACGGAATTTACGAGCCTGAAAGCTGCAAAGCACCGGAAGGAACTAAATCTTCCACTGTAGAAGAAAATGCAGACGGAACCGTAACCATTATTTTCTACAGTGATGGCAGCAGTGAAAATGAGATCGAGAGGCGCATTGTTTCAGCGGAGGATTATGAGGCATCTGAAGCCTTCTGGGAGGCCAGAGCTAAAGGGTTTAGCGGATATGACTATCCGTATCATGTATATACCCAGGCAATGGCTGACAAATTGGAGAGCATTGCTGCCAACTACGGGCTGAAGCTCCGTCATCAGAGAACGAGTATGTTCCAGAATCACGACAACGTGTCTGACTTTTCTACCCGTGAAGAGATTACCGCAAGAATCAATGAAGTATGTGCTGGAGGTAAGAGCTTTTTCCGTACGGAGCCGACCGGCTACGACAAGTTCTACTATTTCGACGAGGGCACGTATGCCGTCAGCTTCTATACTACCGATAATCTGACGAACACCGGAACGAGCTGCTATCTGTACAATTCCCCTTACGGCACCCTTTCCAGCGGCTATGAGATCCGCAAAGAGGTCAAGGATATCGACGCCTTTACGGTCAGAAGCCATACCACGCCGGACGGGACGGAGCTTACGGTGCTGCAGCAGGACACGGACATGTACGCCTACGTCTATCTGGAGAACTCTTTCGTAACGCTTCATATCACGCAGCTCGAGGGCCTGAGCGAGGCGGAGATCGACGCCGTGCTGGACATGGTGGATTTCAGCGCGATAAAATGAAAACGCGGACCCGGTTTGTGAGAGCAAACCGGGTCCTGTCTTTTTCGGTTTTGAAAACGTTACGCTCCCGCCTGCGCTTTGACGTAGCGCACCACGTAATCGCAGAAGCGCTGCGTCGCGGGGCCGGGGTGAGAGCGCGCGGCAAAGGCGATGCCGATCGTGCGCTTGGCCTCGGGCACGAGCGGCAGCGTCAGAAGCTCGTCGTGCCGCCCCTTCAAAAGCAGCTCCGGCATGATGCTCATACCCAGACCCTGCTCGACCATGGCGATGATGGCATAGTCGTCCTTTGTGTAAAAGCGCACGTTCGGCTTTACGCCGGCCGCCTCGAGCGCGCGCCGCGCGTCGTGGTCGGAGGACTGCAGCAGCGAGATAAAGGGCTCGCGTTCGCACTCCGTCAGCGGAAAGCGCGGGTAGCTGGCGTAGCGGCTGTCCCTCGGCAGGATGGCCAGCAGCCTGTCCTCCATCAGGGCGATCGTCTCACATTTCACCTCGCAGGGCAGCGCGACAAAGCCGATATCTACGCTGCCGTCGGAGAGCCACTCGTTTACATCGTGATAGTCGCCGTTGAGCAGTCGAAACTCCACGTTCGGATAGTCGCGCTGAAACTCCTTCAGAACGGGCGGAAGCCAGTGTACGGCGACCGAGGTGAAGGCGCCGATGCGCACCGTGCCCTGATCAAGCCCGCGGATGGAGGCGGCTGTCTGCCGCAGCTGCTCTTCCGCCGAGAGCAGGCCGCGCGCCGCGCCGAGCAGGCGCTCCCCCTCGTCGGTCAGCCTCACGCCGGAGCGGCCGCGCCGCAGCAGGCGGAAGCCCAGATCTTCTTCCAGCGAGGAGATCGTATGGCTGACGGCAGACTGCGTACAGCTCAGCGCCTCCGCCGCGGCCTTGAGACTGCCCATCTCTACCACGCTCACCAGCGCGCGGATCTTCGAGACCATACAGAAAGCCCTCCTTGATCGAAATGATGAGGAAATTTCATGTAAACATGAAAAGAATTAAAGATATTCCCATTATACCCGCTTTTCGGGATAAATCAAGGTTTTTCCCTTCCCAAGCGTCTTGAACGCGCGGGAAAACGCGCTATAATGACCACCATCCAAGGGAAAAGAGAGGGAAAAAACCATGAGTGGGATCGGCTATGTGCTCGGCGCGATCGCGGTATACCTTGTCGGCATGCTCGGCATCGGCGTCGCCTATTCGAAAAACAGAAACTCCGAGGACTTTTACCTCGGCGGCCGCAAGCTCGGCCCCGTGGTCACGGCCATGAGCACCGAGGCCTCGGACATGAGCGCCTATCTCCTCATGGGCGTGCCGGGCCTTGCGATGTTCTGCGGCGTGGCCGAGGCCGGCTGGACGGCGATCGGTCTCGCGGCCGGCACGTATCTGAACTGGCTGCTCGTGGCCAGGCGCCTCCGCCGCTATTCCGAGGCGACCGGCGCCATCACGGTGCCGGACTTTCTCGCGCGGCGCTTCCGCGACGGCAGCCGGATCATCGAGACGGTCGGCGCGCTGGTGATCATCATCTTCTTCGTGCCCTATACGGCCTCCGGCTTCGCGGCCTGCGGAAAGCTCTTCAACAGTCTCTTCGGATTTGATTACATGAAGGCGATGCTCGTCTCCGCCGCGGTCATCGTGGCCTACTGCGCGCTCGGCGGCTTCATGGCGGCGTCTGTCACGAGCCTGATCCAGTCGATCGTCATGACGCTGGCTCTCATCATCGTGCTCTTCTTCGGCGTCAATGCGGCCGGCGGCTGGAGCGCCGTGGCGGAGAACGCGCGCGCTGTACCCGGCTATCTCAGCTTTGCGGCCTCGACGGATATCATCTCAAGGTCCGCCGGCGCCTATACGCCGATCATGGTGGTCTCGACGCTGGCCTGGGGCCTCGGATACTTCGGCATGCCGCATATCCTGCTGCACTTCATGGCCGTGCGGGATGAAAACGAGCTGAAGATCTCCCGCCGCGTCGGCTCGATCTGGTGCGTGATCTCTCTCGGCGTGGCCGTCGTGATCGGCATCGTCGGCTTCGGCATGACCGGCCGCGGCGTGATCGCGATGCCCGGCAGCGAGCCCGAGGCGGAAAACCTCATCGTCAAGACCGCGGCGCTGATCGCCTCCAACGGCGTGCTTCCCGCCATTGTCGGCGGGCTGATCCTCGCGGGAATCCTCGCCGCCACGATGTCCACCGCCGACGCGCAGCTTCTCGCCGCCGCCTCCGGCGTGACGCAGAACCTGCTGCGCGACGTTTTCGGCGTGAAGCTCTCGGAGAAAAAGAACATGCTCACCGCGCGTCTCACGGTCGTCGGCGTGGCTGTCCTCGGCGCGATCTTCGCCAGCGACCCGAACAGCTCGATCTTCCGGGTGGTGTCCTTCGCCTGGGCGGGCTTCGGCGCCACCTTCGGGCCCGTGATGCTTTTGGGTCTGTTCTGGAAGCGAGCCAACCGCCAGGGCGCCATCGCGGGCATGATCGTCGGCGCGATCATGATCTTCGTATGGAAGTATCTCGTCGCTCCTCTCGGAGGCGTGTTCGCGATCTACGAACTGCTGCCGGCCTTCGTGATCTCGATGATCGTCATCGTCATTGTCAGCCTCTGTACGGCAAAGCCCGATGAAGAGATCTGCGCCGAGTTCGACGCGGTCAGGGGATAAGAAAACAGGAAGAAAACAAGCCAAGCGCCTCTCCGATCGGAGAGGCGTTTTTTTGCTCAGAAATCCCTTGACTTTTTATAAAAGCAGAGTAAAATATGTCGCATGCGACATATTTACGGATCGGAGTGATGTCTATGGATCAGACGGACATGCCCATCGGGGCCAAATTCGCGGTGATCCACCGCGCCTTCCGCCGCGAGCTGGACGCCTCGCTGCGTGAAAAGGAGCTGACCGGCGCGCAGTTCGGCGCGCTGCGCGCGCTCGACCGTCTCGAGCGGGAGCGCGGCGGCGAGATCAGCCAGCGTGATGTCGAGGAGCTGTGCCGCAGCGCGCACCCGACGATGACGGAGATCCTGAAAAAACTGGAAAAAAAGGGCTTCATCGAGGCTCGCCCCAGCGAAACGGACCGCCGCCGCAAGCTGATCCGCAGAACGGACAAAGCGCGCGAGCTCGACCGCGCGGCCTTCCGCGCCGACGAGCAGACCTATGAAAAATTTGCCGCCGGGCTCGACGCGGCGCAGAGAGCATCGCTTGAGAGCATGCTGGATCTGCTGATTGCCAATATCTGCGGCGGGGGAGAGGAGAGAAGAGTATGATCAGGGATTTCAAAAAGCTGCTGCCGAGCGTGCGTGAATTCAAGCGTCCGGCGGTCTTGACGATCATCTTTATCGTGCTCGAGGTCTTCATCGAGGTCATCATCCCCTTTCTCACGGCGGACATGGTCAACGCCATCAAGGACGGGGCGCCGCTCTCCGGCGTGGTGAAGACGGGGCTGTTTCTGGTGTTTCTCGCCGTCCTCTCGCTCAGCTGCGGCGCTTCGGCGGGCTATACCGGATCGAAGGCTTCCGCGGGTTTCGCGCGCAATCTGCGCCATGACGTTTACTGCCGCGTACAGGACTTTTCCTTCGAGAACATCGACCGCTTCTCCACGGCCTCGCTGGTCACGCGCATGACCACGGATATCGGCAATGTGCAGATGGCCTTCATGATGATCATCCGCATCGCGATCCGCGCGCCGCTGATGTTCGTCTTCGCTATCGTCATGGCCTATTTCATGGGCGGCGCCCTCGCCACGACCTTCGTGGTGCTCGTCCCGGTGCTCGTCGTCGGTCTGATCGCCATCACGCGCCGGGCCATGCCGGCCTTCCGCGCGGTCTTCCGCAAGTACGACAAGCTCAACGAGTCGATCGAGGAGAACGTCCGCGCGATGCGCGTCGTCAAGGGCTTCGCGCGCGAGGATTACGAAAAGCAGAAATTCGGCACGGCCTCGCGCAATATCTGCAAGGACTTCACCTATGCCGAACGCATCGTCGCGCTCAACAGCCCGCTGATGCAGCTGTGTCTGTATATGAACATGCTCTTCGTGCTCTTCATCGGCTCGAAGCTGATCATTTCCAACCGCGGCGCGACGATCGACGTCGGCCAGCTCTCCGCGATGCTGACCTATGGGTTCCAGATCCTGATGAGTCTGATGATCATCTCGATGATCTACGTCATGTTCACGATCTCGGCCGAGTCGATCAAGCGTCTCGGCGAGGTCATGAGCGAGGAGCCCACGCTCACGAGTCCGGCGGAGCCGGTCTTCGAGGTGCGGGACGGATCGATCGATTTCGAGGACGTCTCCTTCAAGTATTCCGCGGACGCGCAGAACTACGCGCTCTCGGACGTGGATCTGCACATCCCCTCGGGCTGCACGGTCGGCATCCTCGGCGGCACGGGCTCGAGCAAATCCACGCTCGTACAGCTCATCCCCCGGCTCTACGACGTCAGCGAAGGCCGCGTGAAGGTCGGCGGGCGCGATGTGCGCGAGTACGATCTCGATACGCTGCGCAACAACGTCGCCGTCGTGCTGCAGAAAAACCTGCTTTTCTCCGGCACGATCCGCGATAATCTGCGCTGGGGCGATCCCGAGGCCACGGACGAGGAGATGGAGGCGGCCTGCCGCCTGGCGCAGGCGGACGAGTTCATCCGCTCCTTCCCCGACGGCTATGACACGAAGATCGAGCAGGGCGGCTCGAACGTCTCCGGCGGCCAGAAGCAGAGATTGTGCATCGCGCGCGCCCTGCTGAAAAAGCCGAAGATCCTGATCCTCGACGACTCCACCAGCGCCGTCGACACGCATACCGACGCGCTGATCCGCGCGGGCTTCCGCTCTTATATCCCCGAGACGACCAAGATCATCATCGCCCAGCGTGTGGCCTCCGTCATGGATGCCGACATGATCCTCGTTATGGACAACGGCCGCATCGTTTCGAGCGGCACGCACGACGAGCTGATGGAAAAGAGCGCGATCTACCGCGAGACCTATCTGCAGCAGAACAAGGGAGGTGAGCGCGATGAATAAGCCCCAGGGCAAACCGGACGGCTCCCTTCTGCGCGTGATCCGCATGTTCTTCCGCTATTATCCCGTCCTGGCGCCGATCGTCGTTTTCTGTATCCTCTTCGCCGCGGTCGTCTCCTCGATCCCCTCGCTCTTCATCCAGAAGGTGATCGCGCTGATCCAGGTATGGGTCGAAAGCGGCGACTGGTCCTCCGCGAAGGCGGAGCTCACGCCCTATCTGCTGCTGCTCGGCGGGCTGTATCTGCTGTCGATCACCGCGATGACCGTGCAGACCCAGCTCATGGCCATCATGACGCAGGGCTTCCTCGACAAGCTCAGAAGAGATCTTTTCGACGGCATGCAGAATCTGCCGATCCGCTACTTCGACACCCATAAGTTCGGCGATATCATGAGCCACTATACCAACGACGTGGACACGCTGCGTCAGCTCGTTTCTCAGACGCTGCCCTCCTTTATCCAATCCGGCGCGATCGTGCTGGTGGTGCTGGGCATCATGCTGTATTTCTCGGTGTGGATGACGCTGGTGCTGCTCTTCGGAGTCGCCGCGATGATCGTCGTGGCCAAGAAGATCGGCGGCGGCTCGGCGAAGTCCTTCGTGGAGATGCAGAAGACCGTCGCGGAGAACGAGGGCTATATCCAGGAGTCCATGGCGGGGCAGAAGGTCATCAAGGTCTTCTGCCATGAGGAGCAGGGCATCCGGGATTTCGACGAGATCAACGACCGGCTCTTCCGCCACAGCTTCCGCGCCCATGCGCTGGCCAGTACGCTCGGGCCGATCATTGCCAACATCGGCAACGTGATGTATGTCACGCTCGCGCTCATCGGCGGCGTGTTCCTGCTTTCCGGCGTGCCGAACGTCTCGCTCTCCGGCAAGGCGTTTTCGATCAGCATCCTCATCCCGTTTTTAAACATGACCAAGCAGTTCACCGGAAACGTCAACACGCTCTCGCAGCAGATCAACTCCATCGTCATGGCTGCCGCGGGCGCCAAGCGCGTCTTCGCGCTGATGGACGAGAAGCCCGAGACGGACGACGGCTATGTCACGTTGGTCAATTGCCGCATCGCGCCCGACGGCACGATCACCGAGACCGACGAGCACACCGGCCGCTGGGCCTGGCGTCATCCCCACGGCGACGGCACGCTGACCTATACCGAGCTGCGCGGCGACGTGCGCATGGTAGACGTCGACTTTGCCTACGAGGAGGGCAAGCAGGTCCTCTACGACGTCTCGGTCTACGCCGAGCCGGGCCAGAAGGTGGCCTTCGTCGGCGCGACAGGCGCGGGCAAGACCACGATCACGAACCTGATCAACCGCTTCTACGATATCGACGACGGCAAGATCCGCTACGACGGCATCAACGTCAACAAGATCCGCAAGGGCGATCTGCGCCGCTCGCTCGGGCTTGTGCTGCAGGACGTCAATCTTTTCACCGGCACGGTGCTCGACAACATCCGCTACGGCAATCTCGAGGCCACGGACGAGCAATGCCGCGAGGCGGCGCGCCTCTCCGGCGCGGACGATTTCATCTCCCGTCTCCCGCAGGGCTATGATACGGTGCTGGAGAACAACGGCGCCAACCTCTCGCAGGGCCAGCGGCAGCTGATCTCCATCGCGCGCGCCGCGGTGGCGGATCCGCCGGTCATGATCCTCGACGAGGCGACCTCCTCGATCGACACGCGCACCGAGGCCATCGTGCAGAAGGGTATGGACAAGCTGATGGAGGGCCGTACGGTCTTTGTTATCGCCCACCGCCTTTCCACGGTCATGAACGCCGACGTCATCATGGTGCTCGACCACGGACGCATCATCGAGCGCGGCAGCCACGACAAACTGATCGCCGAGAAGGGGACTTATTATCGTCTCTACACCGGCGCCTTCGAGCTGGAGTAAATTCCCGCAGAAAGCTCTTTCCCTCCCCGGAAAGAGCTTTGCTGCTTTTTGTGTGAGGCCCGTGCTTGAATATTGGGAGAAAAAGGTCTATAATCCACTCATATATGCGCCGCCGCGGCGGCGGATCGCAGAAAGGAGACAGGAGTAATATGAAAAGATTCGTTTGTCTGCTGCTGACGCTCGCCATGCTCTTCACGGCGGCCGCCTGCGGCACATCGGGAAGCGCGGACCCCTCGAAGCTCCCCAAGGTCGGCGACAAGGTCGAGGGCTTTGTCGTCAGAGAGCTGCGCGATTTCCCGCTCATCGGCGCACAGCTCGTCCTCTTCGAGCACGAGCGCACCGGCGCCGAGCTGATGTACATCGCCAACAACGACACCAACCGCGTGTTTGATCTGACTTTCTTCACGCGCGCGATCGACAACACGGGTCTGCCGCACGTCTTCGAGCACTCCACGCTTGACGGCTCGGAGAAATACCCGTCCAAGGCGCTTTTCTTCAACCTAAGCTATCAGACCTACAATACCTACATGAACGCCATGACGAGCGCGCTGTACACGACCTACCCGGTCGGCAGCCTCTCGGAGGCGCAGCTGCTCCGCTATGCGGACTACTACACCGACAGCTGCCTGCACCCGGCGATTCTGACCGACGAGAGCATTTACCGCGAGGAAGCCTGGCGCTATCGCCTTGCCGATGCGAACGACGAGCTGAGCATCGAGGGCACGGTCTATTCCGAGATGAAGGGCGCCCGGGACCTGACCAGCTCCGCCTATACGAACATCCTGCGCGCCGCCTTCCCGGGCTCGACGATCGGCAATGTCTCCGGCGGCGAGCCCGAGAGCATCCCCGACATGACCTGGGAGGGACTGCGCGCCTATCACGAGAAATACTATCATCCCTCGAACTGCATCGCCTATCTTTACGGCCGTTTCGAGGATTACACCGCCTTCCTCAAGCTCCTCGACGAGGCCTTTGCTCCTTATGAGAAGCGCGAATTCAGCTTTGAGGATCCGGACTACACGCCTCTTGCCGAGAGCGTGACGGTCGAGACGGCTTTCCCGGTCGAGGCCGGCTCCGGCACGGAGAACAGCTCCGATATCTTCTATGCCTTCCTCTGCCCCGGGCTGAAGGAAAACCGCGAGGAGGAAAACATCCTCAACACGCTCACCGATCTGCTGGTGGCGGACGCTTCTCCCCTGATGCAGAGCCTCAAGCGCGCGCTGCCGAGCGGGAGCTTCGCCTCCTATATCGAGATCGACGGCCCGGAGGACATGATCGTCTTCTACGGGACGAACGTCAATCCCGAGGACGCGGAGACCTTCCGCGGCATCGTCGACTCCACGCTCGCGGACATCGCCGCCAACGGCTTCCCCGCGGATCTGGTGGACAGCGTGATGGCCTCGCTGTCGATGAGCACCAAGCTCAGCTCCGAGGGGGATGAGATCGGCGTCGACCTGATCTCGAGCTTTGCCGGCTACCATGCCGCGACCGGCGCAAAGTTCGGCTATGCGGACTATGTGGACGCGCTCGAAAAGATCGCCGAGTGGAACGAGCAGGGCCTCTATGCGGACGCCGTCACCCGCTACCTGGGCGCGGACGCGCTCACGGCGCTTTCCGTCACCTACCCCGAGCCCGGCCTGCGCGAGAAGCTCGACACGGCCGAAGCCCAGCGCCTTGCGGAGCTGAAGGCTGCCATGAGCGCGGAGGAGATCGCCGCTCTCGTCGAGCAGACCAACGCCGAGGATGAGGAGGACGACGCCTCCGAGTACGTCAAGGCGCTCCAGGCCGTTACCGTCAGCTCGCTGCCGGAGGAGATCAGAAGCTATGAGGTCTCCGACGAGACCGGCGAGGATGGCGTGCGCTATATCAACGTGACGGCGGATGTGGACGGCGTCGGTATGCCGATCCTGTTCCTCGACGGCTCCGGCCTTTCCCAGCAGGACATCCACTGGTTCGACCTCTACTGCTATGTCGTGGGCCAGATGGACACCTCCGCGCACACACGAGAGGAACTGGCCATGCTGACGACGCGCTATCTCTACAACGCAGAGACGCGTCTGTCCCTGCTCGACCGTTACGGAACGGATGAGTTCCGTCCCTGCCTGCGCGTCGGCTGGACCGCCGCGGACGAGGACCTTGAGGCAGGATACGATCTGATGCGCGAGATCCTCTTCGATACGGACTTCTCCGACACCGAGACGCTCAGCGGTCTGATCTCCCAGGCCAAGGCCTCTCTGAAGAGCAGCATCAACGGCGCGCCTTACAGCACGATGCTCTACCGCGCGATGGGCGCGGGAAAGCCGCTCTACCGCTATTACAGCTACTTCAACGGCTTTGAGTATTACAGCTTCCTCGAGGAGACCGAGCAGCAGATGGAGAATTATCCCGCCATCGCCGTCAAGCGTCTCGAGCGTATCCGCGACTATTTCCACAACCGCACGAACGCGGCGGCGGTATACGCGGGCAGCGCGGCGGGCGCCGAAGCCAACGCCCCGCTGGTACGCAGCTTCATGGCCTCTCTGGACGCCTCCCCGATCGAGCCCGTGACCTACGAGTTCGAGCCCGTCGCGAAGAGCGAGGCCCTGATCGTGGACAGCTCGGTGCAGTACAACGGCCTTGTGGCCTCCTATGATGCGCTCGGCATCGACGGTTATTCCGGCGAGTTCGACGCCGCCGCCTCGCTGATCAGCGACGCCTATCTCTACCCGCAGCTGCGCGACCAGTACGGCGCCTACGGCGTGTTCAACGGCTTCATGACCGACGGCGGCTACTACGTGGTGTCTTATCGCGACCCCAACGTCACGGAGACCTTTGACGTGTTCGATGCGCTCCCCGACTTCCTGCGCTCCGAGGAGACGGATCAGGAGGAGCTCGACGGCTATATCCTTTCGGCCTACGCTTACTATGCCAAGCCGGATGGCGAGCTCTCCGGGGCGGTTTCCGCTGCGCTGTCCACGCTCACCGGCGAGCCGCTGGACATCAAGCTTCAGTACATGCGTGATCTCAAGACCCTCACGCCCGAAAAGATAAAGGATTATGCGCCGGCCTTTGATGCGCTCGTATCCGGCGGCCTGCGCTTTACCGCGGGCGGAGCGGGCGCGATCAACGCCAACGCCGGGCTCTACGACGTGATCTACAATCCCTTCGGCTCCGCGGACAAGACGCAGATCGTCTTTGAAGACCTGCCCGAGGACAGCGAATACTATGAGGCCGTGCGCCTGATGTTCGAGGAAGGCCTGATGCTTCCCGCCGGTGAGACGGTCTTCGACGTCGAGGGCGACGCGCTCGTCGGCGACATGGCCTATGCGCTCTACGCGCTGGGCTTCGGCGAGGCGCCTCCGAGCGTCGACGCGGCCCGCGCCGCCCTCGGCGAATACGGGATCATGGTTTCCAACGCCGCGAACGACGCCGCGCTGAGCGGCAACGGCGCCGAGGATGCGCTCGCCTCCTTCAGCCCGGCCGTCGGCTTGCCTTATCAGCGCAGCGGCTCCGCAACGGACGAAGCGCTCAGCCGCGGCGAGTTTGCCGAAGTGTTCGTGCAGTACCTCCTCGACGAGGGGATCATCGAGGACGACGGCGAATAAAACCGGCAGCAAACGATAAAAAAAGCTCTCCCGCAGGGCGGGAGAGCTTTTTTATCCAAAGTCCGTGATTTCGAGGAAGAGCACGGTCTTGCCGCCGCGGTCGATCTCGGCGTGCTCCGGACACATATCCGCGTCAAAGAGCACGGTCACGCCGATCCCGTCCTCGGGGATGAGACGCACCGCGCAGTTCCCGTCCTCCTTCCAGACGGAATCGAGCGCGCCGCCGCGCAGCGCGCGCAGCAGCAGCGGCAGCGCGCCCATCGGAGAGAGCCCCGTGCCGCCGTCGTCGCCGGTGTCGACGGAGACGCTGTCATAGACGAGCTGCGTTCCGTCCGCGCTCATGCGCGCTTTTACGCCGCGGATCAATTCGGGCTCGAGCACCTCCACGGTGCAGCCGTCCGCGTCCTCCGCGCAGCGCAGCGTGAACGAACAGCTGCGGTCGTCATACTCCGCGCGCACCTGCGCCGTTACGGCGAGATCGCGTCTCTCGCGCAGATCCTCGGAAAAAGCCCGGAAAAGGCTTTCGCTTTTGCTGCCGCAGCCGCTGAGCAGCAGCGCCGCGGCCAGCAGCAGGGGAAGAATCGTCTTTTTCATTCTCGCGCCTCCCAAACGTTTTCTTCTCCATCTTATGCGTTCTCCCGGAGAAAAAGCACTTGCCATCGGGACCAAACTGTGATACATTAGCCCTTGTGAAAAAGCGATGACGCGGGAAAATAGCGGAAAAGAGCGCAACAGAGAACCGGGGCCTGATGGCTGAGAACCCCGGGGCGGCATCCTCCGCTTGGTTCGCCCGCCGAGCTCCGGCCAATCCCCGGCGTGTGAGACGCGTTACGGTCTTATGAAAAAGTGCGGCCGCGCTGCGGCCGAATCACGGGTGGTACCGCGGAAGTCCTGCTTTCGTCCCTGTTCGGGGACGAGAGCTTATTTTTTTCTCAAAGGGAGTAGGAACCATGAAAGAATTGATGCAGAGCCTGCGCGACGCGGCGATCCGGACGATCTCCGAGACCGCCGATATGGAAACGCTCGAAGCGCAGCGGGTCAAGTATCTCGGCAAAAAGGGCGAGCTTACGGCGATCCTGCGCCAGATGGGCAGCCTCAGCGCCGAGGAGCGCCCGGTCATGGGCCAGCTGGCCAACCGCGTGCGCGCCGAGATCGAAACGGCTCTCGACGAGCGGCGCGAGCTGCTGTCGAAAAAGCTTCTCGAGCGCAAGCTCGAAACCGAGGCCGTAGATGTCACGCTTCCCGCAAAACAGCAGCGCCTCGGTCACAAGCATCCGATGTACAACGTGCTCGACCAGATCAAGGACATCTTCATCGGCATGGGATTCGAGATCGTCGACGGCCCGGAGGTCGAGCTGGCCGACTATAACTTTACCAGGCTCAACATCGACGAGGCCCATCCCTCGCGCGAGTGGACGGATACCTTCTATTTCACGCCCGACAGCCGCATCCTCCTGCGCACGCAGACCTCGCCCATGCAGGTCCACGCGATGGAGACGCGCCCGCTGCCCATCCGCATCATCGCCCCGGGCCGCGTCTACCGCAAGGACGAGGTGGACGCCACACACAGCCCGATGTTCCATCAGATCGAGGGCATGGTCGTGGACAAGGGCGTCACGATGGCGGATCTGAAGGCCACGCTCAATCTGGTCGTCGAGAAGATCTACGGCGAGGGCACGGTCACGCGCTTCCGCCCGCATCACTTCCCCTTTACCGAGCCGAGCTGCGAGCTCGACATCCGCTGCCACAAGTGCGGCGGCAAGGGCTGCCCCACCTGCAAGGGCGAGGGCTGGATCGAGGTGCTCGGCGCCGGCATGATCCACCCCAAGGTGCTCGCCGGCTGCGGCATCGACCCGGACGTGTATTCCGGCTGGGCCTTCGGCATGGGACTCGAGCGCCTCGCCATGGGCGAGTATAAGATCAACGACCTGCGTCTGATCTTCGAAAACGACAAACGCTTCCTCGAACAGTTCTGAGAAGGGGGGAGAAGAAAAAATGGATCTTTCAAGAAAATGGCTCAATGAATTTGTCGACCTTCCCCTCGAGGAAGTAAACGATCACCGCTTTGCCGAGGCGATGAGCGTCTCCGGCTCGAAGGTGGAGGTCACGCGCGACCTCTCGCAGACGATCCGCGGCGTCGTCGTGGGACGTATCGTGAAGCTGGAGAAGCATCCGAACTCCGACCACATGCTCGTTGCGCAGCTCGACGCAGGCGGTCGAAACGTTCAGATCTGCACCGGCGCCTGGAACGTGCACGAGGGCGAGCTCGTCCCCGTCGCTCTGGACGGCGCGCTTCTGCCCAACGGCTCCGAGATCCGCAGCGGCAAGCTGCGCGGCGTCGTCTCCGAGGGCATGCTCTGCTCGCTCAAAGAGCTGGGCATGACCGCGCACGATTTCCCCGAGGCCGTCATCGTCCCCGCGGCGATCCTGGGCGACTATCATCCGCTCGACGCGAACAAGCCCTCGATCTCTCCCGCGATCAAGGCCGGCGACAGGATATTCGGAAAGGTCTGCGCCGCGGAGATCAGGTCCCTTGCAAAGGAAAACGGCGCGTGGCGCTGCACGCTCAGCCTCGGCGGCGAAGAGCGGGAAGCCTTCACGCCCTGCTCGAACCTCCACGCGGGCGACCTTGTCGCCTTCGATACCGCGAAGGACCGCGTCTGCACGCTCGGGGACCTGCACGCGAAGCAGGAGGAGTTCCCGCACTGCATCACCGACGGCATCCTTATATTGCCGGAGGATAAAACGCCCGGCGCGGACGTCGGAAAGCTGCTCGGTCTCGACGACCACGTCGTCGAATTCGAGATCACGCCCAACCGCCCCGACTGTCTGTGCATGATCGGCCTCGCACGCGAGACAGCCGTCACCTTCGGCAGGGAGCTGCACCTCCACGAGCCGAAGGTCGAGGCAAAAGGCGCGGGCCGCATCGAGGACATGGCGAGGGTCGTCATCGAGGACGGCGAGCTCTGCCCGCGCTACACCGCGCGCATGGTGCGCAACGTGAAGATCGCCCCCTCGCCGGAGTGGATGCGCGAGCGTATCCGAAACGCGGGCATGCGCCCGATCAACAACATCGTCGACATCACGAACTATGTCATGCTCGAGTACGGCCAGCCGATGCATGCCTTCGACTTCTCCTGCGTGAAGGACGGCGAGATCCACATCCGCCGCGCCCGCCCGGGCGAGAGCATCACGACGCTCGACGGCGGCGAGAGAAAGCTTACCGAGAACATGCTCTGTATCTGCGACACGGAAAAGCCCGTCGCGGTCGCGGGCGTGATGGGCGGCGCGAACAGCGAGATCGTCGGCGACACGGCGATGGTCCTCTTCGAGAGCGCCAACTTCTCCGGCCCCTCCGTGCGCCGGACGGCCACGGCGCTGGGCATGCGCACCGACTCCTCGTCCCGCTTTGAAAAGGGCCTGGACATCCGGAACACCGAAAAGGCGCTCGAGCGCGCCTGCGAGCTCGTCGAGCTGCTTGGCGCGGGCGAGGTCGTCCCCGGCGTGATCGACGCCGTGGCGGGCGAGATGAAGACCGCGACGGTCAGGTTCGAGCCGGACAGGATCAACGCCCTGCTCGGCACGGAGATCCGTGCTGAGACGATGAAAAAGATCCTGCTCGATCTTGGCTTTGGCTTCGACGGGGACACGATCCTTGTCCCGTCCTGGCGCGGCGACGTCGAGCACTACTCCGACATCGCCGAGGAGGTCGCACGCTTCTACGGCTACAACGAGATCCCCACGCGCTTCACCGGCACGGTCTCGACCTGCGGCGGCTTCTCGCCCGAGCAGAGCTGCGAGCGGCGCGTCGGCGAGATCTGCCGCAGCCTCGGGCTCGACGAGATCATCACCTATTCCTTCATCAGCCCGGGCTACTACGACAAGATCATGCTTCCGGAGGATTCGCCTCTGCGCGACAGTCTCAGGATCCTCAACCCCCTGGGCGAGGACACGTCCATCATGCGCACGACGGTCCTTCCCTCGATGCTGGAGATCCTCACGCGCAACTATAACTTCCGCAACGCCGAGGCTTATTTCTATGAGATCGGCCGCGTCTACTTCAAGCGTCCCGACGGCCTTGCCGACGAGCCGCGGATCGTCTCTCTCGGCGCCTACGGCCAGGAGATGGACTTCTTCACGATCAAGGGCTGGGTCGAGGAGCTGCTCGGAAACCTGTGCGAAGGCAGACTCCGCTATGCCGCGTCGCGCGACAATCCCTCCTACCATCCCGGCCGCTGCGCCGAAGTCTTCCTCGACGGCGAGCGCATCGGCGTCCTCGGCCAGATCCATCCGGCCGTGGCGGCGAACTACGGCGTGGCCGCCGAGCTGTACTGCGCGGAGCTGAGCTTCGATGCGATCCTCGCGCACCGCGCGCCGCTGCCCGTCTACCGGCCGCTGCCGCGTTTCCCCTCGGTCAGCCGCGATATCGCAGTGGTCTGCGATGCCGCCGTCCCGGCGGGCGAAATGGTGGAGTGCATCCTCTCCAGCGGCGGACCGTATCTCAAAGGCTGCTCGGTCTTCGACGTCTACACCGGCGTTGGGATCGCCGCGGGCAGAAAGTCCGTAGCCTTTTCGCTGACCATGCGCGCCGACGACCAGACCCTGACCGACGAGCACGCGGAGGAAACGGTGCGCGCCGTTCTGGCCGCGCTGCGCGAGAACTCCGGCGCCGAGATCCGCTGAAAGCCTGCGAAAACAAAGCGAAAAAGCGGACGGGGCGGCGAAAACCGCCCCGTTTCGCCACTTATTGACAAAAAGTGACGAAACGCATACATTTCATCCCCACTTCCCGGAAAATTGCACAGAAAAAATTCGTTTTCTCCTTGCAAATTCGACTTTACTTGACGGAATAATATGGTATAATATAATCAAGCAAGAGAGAAAAAGGGAGGAAACAGCCATGGAAGACGCAACCAGAAAATTTACCGCGCTTGACAGCAAGACCGAGATGAAGGAGATCCTTTCGAGTGTCTATAACTCCCTGATGGTCAAGGGCTACAACCCCATCAACCAGATCGTGGGCTATATCCTCTCGGAAGACCCGACCTATATCACCAACTACAACAACGCCCGTACGCTGATCACCCGCATCGACCGCGACGAGCTGCTGCAGGAGCTGGTCAGGACTTATCTGGCAAAATAAGGTCCGCAAAAAAAGCCGGGCTGAGGAAGATCCTCAGCCCGGCTTTTTTTGTTTTGATCAAACGATCTGAAACAGGTAAAATTTCAGATAATCCGTCTCCGGCACGCTCCAGAGGATCGGGTGATCCGGCGCCTGCTGGCGCGCCTCGATCTGGCGAAGCTCCACGTCCGCATCGCGGGCGGCGTCGCGCAGCATCTTCTCGAACAGCGGCGCCGGCATGAAATGGCTGCAGGAGGCCGTGGCCAGATAGCCCCCGCGCGGCAGCAGCTTCATCGCGCGGAAGTTGATCTCCTTATAGCCGCGCTCCGCGCCGCTTACGGTCTTTCTTGATTTCGTGAAGGCGGGCGGGTCCAGAATGATGAAGTCATAGGGCTTGCCGCCCCTGGCCTCCAACTCCGGCAGCAGGTCGAAAACATCCGCGCAGAGAAAATCCATCCCGCCGACGAGTCCGTTGCGCACGGCGTTGCGCCGCGCCATTTCCACCGCGCTCTCGGACACGTCGACGGCCGTCACGTGCGCCGCGCCGCCCTTTGCGGCATTGAGCGCGAAGGAACCTGTGTGCGTGAAGCAGTCCAGCACGCACTTTCCCTCCGCGAGCCGCGCCGCGGCCAGACGGTTGTATTTCTGGTCGAGGAAGAAGCCCGTTTTCTGCCCGTTTTCCACGTCCACGGCGTAGAAGATCCCGTTTTCGCAGATCTCCGTGACAGGGGAGTCGGGGTGCTCGGCGCCCCACCAGCCCTTCGACTGCTCCAGCCCTTCGAGCGCGCGGATCGCGACGTCGTTTCGCTCGAAAATGCCGGAGACGGTTTCGCCGTCGGCGCGCATCTCGTCGAGCAGCAGGGGGAAGAGCGTGTTTTTGATCCGCTCGATCCCGACCGAGAGGGTCTGCGTGACGAGGAGATCGGAAAAGCGGTCGACCGTCAGGCCGGGAAAGCCGTCGGCCTCGCCGAAGATCACACGGCAGCAGCCGAGATCTTCGGGCCGCAGGACCGTTTTTCGATAGTCCCGGGCATAGCGGACGCGCCGCCGCCAGAAGGCCTCGTCGAAGCGGTCGTTGGCGTTGCGGGAGATAAGGCGCAGACGGATCTTGCTCTCGCGGCTGACGAAGCCCGTGCCCAGGTATTTTCCTTTTTCGCTCACCGCGTCGGCGAGCGCGCCGTTTTCGCACGCGCCCTCCCCGGAGACGATCTCTTCGGCATAGACCCAGGGATGTCCGCTCTCGACCCAGCGAGTCCCCTTGGCCGAGACGACAAAGCGCGGATATGGACGATCTGTTTTCACGGCAAAAACCTCCCGGAGAAGCCGCAGGGGCGGCAATCAGCCGCCCGCTGCGATCTGGAAAAAGATTACACGTACAGGATCAGCGCGATCATTTCCAGATCTTCGCTGCCGTTGTTTTTCATCGAATGGCCCTCGCCGTCGCCGACGAAGCTCATGTCGCCGGGGCGCATCGTGATGATATTGCCGTTGTCGCTGTAAGTGCCCTCGCCCTTGAGGACGTAATAGCACTCGCCGTCGCCGTGGTGGACGTGCCATGCGACCTCGGCCCCCGGCGCGAGCACGACGCGGTTGAACACGCGGCCCTTGCCGTACATCTCCTCCGGGGCCTTGAGGATCACGTGCATCTCGGCCTCGCCCTCGCCGCCGAACATCTTCCTGCGAATGACCGGCTCCTCTCCGTTTCTTCTGACAATACTCATCTCAATACCCGAGCTCCTCATCGATCAGAATGACTTCGCTCGTCATGCCGCCCATCGGCGCCCACAGCACCAGCAGCGCGTTGCAGATGCGGTCGGCGCTGCGGCAGTCGTGGCACTTGCCGTCGAGCTTGCAGGGCGTTTTTTTGGCCTCGAAGCGAAGGGCGTTGCGCGTCGCGGCGACGTTGCGGGCGCGATGGAGCGCGCTGTCGAAATCGGGACAGATCTTGTTCGTGCCCGCGACGATGTACAGCCGCTTGCTGCCGTAGACCTGACCGGCCAGGCGGTTCCCGTTGCCGTCGATGTTCAGGATCTCGCCGTCCTCGCTCATGGCGTTGGCGCTGGAGATATATACCGCCGCGGCGTTGGCCTTCGCGATCGTCTCCGCCCCGGGGGCGATCCAGTGCCAGAACACTTCGTTGTCGGCAGAAAGCCGGTCATAAAGGCCAAGCTCCTTTGCGGTCATGCACCCTCCGATGCCCACCGTCGTGCCGCTGATCTGTGAGCAGAGATAGTCCGCGGCCTCGGCGCCGGTCGCGAAGTGCTGCACGGAGTATCCGCGCAGCCGGAGATTGCGAATGGTTTTTTCTACGTTCATGAATGAATCCCTCCTTGAGAATGACGAAAAAAATCCCTCCTTCCCGATTATACAGGAAAGAGGTTTTTTTGTAAATCACAGATCTAAAGCTTTGATGATCTCGCCGGCGGAAAGCGCGAGCGCGGAGGCAAATTCGGCGTCCGGAGCGTCCACGGCGACGGAGATCGCGCTCGTTTCGGATTTCGGACAGATGTGCACGCCGCCGTCCGCGAGCGGGAAGCGGATGCCGTCGGTATAGTCCGCGCCCATCTCGAGCATCAGCGTCGAGAGCGCCGTCATCGCCGCAGCGCGGTCGCGGCAGGGGAAATCCAGCGCAGCGGCCGCCCTTTCCGTGCGAGGTGGTCTTTTCCGCCCCTCTGCGGGAAAGAACTCGGGAGGAATGTCGAGCTTCAGCCTTCCCTCCAGCGCGTCGGCGCAGCAGCGGTAATAGCTCAGGGGAGTGCCCACGTCGCACCAGTAGCCCTCCATCTCCATTCCCATGACGCGCTCGCCGCGGCGCAGCAGCTCCGGAAAAAGCCCGCGGGCGAAGTCGAATTCTTCCCCCTCCGGCACATAGGCCATCGCCCGCGGGGAGAGCACATAGATCCCCGTGTTCACCAGATCGCTCACGACGCCCGGCCAATCCGGCTTTTCGACAAAGCCGCGCACCTCTCCCGCGCTGTCCGTCACGGCCAACCCGAAGCGCAGAGGACTGCTCTCCCGTTTCAGGGCGATCGTCGCGGCCGCACCGCTCTGCCGATGCCGCCGCCAAAGCGCGGCGAGATCGAAATCACAGGCCGCGTCGCCGGAGATCAGCAGAAAATCCTCGTCCCCGTAAAAGTGGGCGCAGTTCCTCACCGCGCCCGCCGTACCGAGCTGGGCTTCTTCACGGCTGTAGCACAGCGAGAGACCCAGACCGCCGCCGTCGCCGAAGGCGGACATGATATCCTCCGCGCGGTAGCGCACCGCCGCGCAGACCTCGCAAAAGCCGCAGCGGCGCAGCAGGAGCAGGATGTGCTCCATCAAGCTCCGGCCAAGCAGCGGCACGAGCGGCTTGGGCCGCTCGCCCGTCACGGCTTTGAGCCGCGTTCCTTCTCCTCCGGCCAGTATGACCGCCTTCATACGCGCCCCTCTTTCGCCCGATCGTTTCGTTTTTAGTATGAGCGGCGGCGCGTCAAATTATTTCCTCCCTCACCTTGTAAAGTCGAAAGGCTTTTGATATAATATACTATCTCATACTATATCAATAACGGCGCGCGCCGCGAAAGAAGACGGCGCAGACCTTTTATAACGCGAAGGACGGTCTGTTATGAACAACACGCTCAAACGCCTTGCCGAACCAGGTTCGCGGCTGTATATGATTTTCCTCGTGCTCTTTGCGGCGGCGACGCTGTTTTTCAAAGTGTACGGGCTGGACATGTACCTCCTCGCCATGGTCGAGGGCAGCGTTATCCTGCTGCTGATCTTTTATACGATGATCATCCGGCGCCGCCGTGAAAAACAGCTCGCCGCCTATATCGAGTCGGTCACCTACGACACGGAAAACGCGAAAAACAACACGCTGATGAACTTCCCGCTGCCGATCGCGGTCTTCCGTCTGGGCGACTCGCGCATCGTATGGGGCAACGAGATGTTCTTCGACATGTGCGGAAAGACGGGTACGCGGCTCGACGCCAGCATAGCCGACACGGTCCCGGGCTTTTCGGGAAAATGGCTGCTCGAGGGAAAGACGCAGTATCCTTCGCTGCTGGAGATCAACGGAAAGAAATACCAGCTCCACGGAAACATCATCCGTTCGGAGAACAGCGACGAGACGACCGCTTTCATGGGCATCACCTACTGGGTGGATGTCACGGAATATGAAAGCATCCGCCGGGAATACCTCAACAGCCGCCCCGTCGCGGGTATCATCGTCATCGACAACATCGATGAACTGGTCAAAAACCAGCCCGAGCGCGTCAAGAACGATCTGCGCGAGGCCGTCGAGGACAAGCTGACGCAGTGGGCGGACGAGCGCAAGGCGATCCTGCGCCGATACGACCGCGACCGCTATCTTCTCGTTTTTGAGGACCGCTATCTCGACGCGCTCCGGGAAGAGAAATTCTCCATCGTCGAGGACGTACACAGCGTCGTCTCTCCCGCCGGCGTCAACGCCACGATCTCCATCGGTCTCGGCGTAGAGGGGACGAGCCTGCAGGAGGCGCTGCAGTTCGCCCAGGTGGCGACCGAGCTGGCGCTCTCCCGCGGCGGCGACCAGGCGGTCGTCAAAAACCATCTGAGCTTCGACTTCTACGGCGGACGAGGCACGGAGATCGAGACCCGTACAAAGGTCAAATCCCGCGTGATGGCTACCACCCTGGCCGAGCTCGTGCGCGATTCCTCGCGCGTGCTTGTCATGGGCCACCGCTTCGCGGACCTTGACGCGATCGGCGCCGCCGTCGGTATCTGCTGCCTTGCGCGTAAGTTCGGCGTGCGGGCCAACATTGTCACGGATCTGGAAAAGAACGCATCGAAAAGCCTGATCGACGCCCTGCGGCAGGTGCAGGAATACCGCGACGCCTTTATGAACCGCACCGAGGCCATGCTGCGCGCCGACGGAAAGACGCTGCTGGTCGTCGTGGACGTCAACCGTCCCGAGCGCGTGGAGGACGCCGATCTGCTTGCGGCCTGCAACCGCGTGGCCGTCATCGACCACCACCGCGTCGCCGCGACATATATCCAGAACGCGGCCCTGGCCTTTATCGAGCCCTACGCCTCCTCGACCTGTGAGCTGATGACCGAGCTGCTGCAGGAAGTCGCCGAGCCGAGCGACATCCTCAAGTGCGAGGCGGAGGCCCTGCTCTCCGGCATCGTGCTCGACACCAAGAGCTTTACGATCCGCACCGGCGAGCGCACCTTCGACGCGGCGGCCTATCTGCGCCGCGCCGGCGCGGATACCGTCTACGTAAAAAAACTGCTTCAGAACGACATGGAGGACACGGTCGCCCGATACAAGATCATGCAGAACGCCGAGCTGTACCGCAGTGTCGCCATCGCCGCGCCGGATGAGCCGCAGAAGCGCATCGTCGCCGCGCAGGCGGCCGACGAGCTGCTGAACATCTCCGGCGTCGAGGCCTCCGTGGTCATCGCACCGGATGAGAAGGGCAGCATCTTTGCTTCGGCGCGTTCGATCGGCCAGATCAACGTGCAGATCCTGATGGAGAAGCTCGGCGGCGGCGGCAACCGCAGCGCGGCTGCCGCGCAGTTTGAGCAGACCGACCTCGAAGAGGCCGCCGCGCGTGTGCGCACGGCCATCGACGAATATCTCGATCAATAAGGAAGGGAGACGTACGATATGAAGGTCATTTTCAACGCCGACGTCAAAGGGCAGGGCAAGAAGGGCGAGCTCAAGGAGGTTTCCGACGGCTACGCGCGCAACTATCTGCTGCCGCGCAAGCTGGCCTCCGAGGCGACCGCCGACAACATCAACGCCCTGAAGCTCAAGGAAAAGGCCAGAGCGCGCCAGATCGAGATGGAGAAGGCGCAGGCCGTCGAGAACGCGAAGAAGCTCGAGGGCGTGCAGGTCATCATCCGCGCCCGCGCGGGGGAGAAAGGCAGGCTCTTCGGCGCCGTCACCTCCGCCGAGATCAGCAAGTCGCTGAAAGAACAATTCGACATCGACGTCGAGAAGAACAAGATCGTTCAGGGCGACCCGATCAAGACCTTCGGCGCCTATTCGGTCAAGGTCAAGCTCGGCTACGAGGTCAGTGGGAATATCAACCTGCTTGTCGTGGAAGAGTAAAAGAACAAAGAAAAGCAAGGTATCGTTATGGATGAACTGCTGGGGAAAAAGATCCCCTATTCCTCTCAGGCTGAACAGGCGGTGATCGGCTCTATGCTGATCGATCCGCGCTGTATCGCCGAGGTCGTCAAAAAGCTCAGAGCGGATGAGTTCTACATCCGCGCGAACCGCGACGTGTACGAAACCATCCTTGCCATGTTCTCCTACGGCCAGACGGTCGACCCGGTGACGGTGATCGATCAGATGAAGGTACGCGGCGTATACGATGAGAACGTGCCCGGCTATCTTGCCGAGATCATGCGCATCACGCCCACCTCGGCCAACGCCATGGAGTATGTCACGATCATCAAGGACCGGGCGCTGCTGCGCTCGATCTCCACGGTCGCCGACGAGATCAACGCCATGGTCTACGAGGGCAGCGGCGCGGCGGAGGATGTGCTGGAGGCCTCCGAGGCCAAGCTGCACGCCGTGCGTGAGAACCGCGGCAGCGGCGGTCTCAGGGAGATCCGCCATGTCATGCAGAATGTCTTCGACGCAATGAGCGAAGCGGCCGCCTCGGGCAGCCGGATCCCCGGATTGTCCACCGGCCTGCCGGATCTCGACGATCTGATCCTCGGTCTGAACAAGTCCGAGCTCGTCATCATCGCGGCGCGCCCCGGCATGGGCAAGACCAGCATCGCGCTGAACATCGCGCTCCATGTCGCGATGACGCAGCACAAAAAAGTCGCGATCTTCTCGCTGGAAATGTCGCGCGAACAGCTCGTCACGCGCCTGTTGTCCCGCGCGGCGCTCGTCCCTTCGCAGAATTTGTTCACGGGCCGCCTGACTGATCAGCAGTGGCGCGACGTCGCCGCCGCGGCCAACACGCTCAGCGCCTCGGACATCCTCATCGACGACAACTCCACGCTCACGGTCGCGGACATGAACGCCCAATGCCGTACGATCAAGGATCTCGATCTCGTCGTGATCGACTATCTGCAGCTGATGTCCTCCGCAGGCGGCCGCGGCTTCTCAAACGAGAGCCGGACCCAGGCTGTCAGCGACATCAGCCGCATGATGAAGGTCATGGCCAAGCAGCTGGGCGTCCCGGTCATCTGTCTGTCGCAGCTCAACCGCGCGGCCGAAGCGCGCCAGGACAAGCGCCCCCTGCTGTCCGACCTGCGCGAATCCGGTTCGATCGAGCAGGACGCCGACGTCGTCATCGGCCTTTACCGCGAGGGTTACAACAACCGCGAATGCGAAAACCCCAATCTGGCCGAGGCGATCGTGCTGAAAAACCGCAAGGGACAGACCGGCACGGTAAACCTTACCTGGGTGCCGGAGTACACCAGCTTCTATTCCGTGGAAAAATACCGCGACAATGAAACCTGAGCTTGAAAAAAAGCTTGATCTCCCGCCGAAGGGCTCGCGCGTCCTCTGCGCCGTATCCGGCGGAGCGGACTCCATGTGCCTGCTTGCGCTGCTGCACGGAACGGGGGACTATGCGCTTGCCGCCGCGCATCTCGAGCACGGCATCCGCGGCGAGGAGAGCCTGCGCGACTGCACCTTTGTCGAAGGCTATTGCCGCGAGAAGGGGATCCCCTGCGTCGTCGAACATGCCGACGCCCCGCGCTTTGCCGAAGAAAAGAGGATCGGGCTCGAGGAGGCGGCCCGCGAGCTGCGCTATTCCTTTTTGGAAAAGACGGCGGCGGATCTGGGCTGCGACTTCATCGCCACTGCGCACAACGCCGACGACAACGCCGAGACGATCGTATTCAACCTCGCCCGCGGCACCGGGCCACTCGGCCTCTGCGGCATCCCGCCGCGGCGGGAGAAGATCATCCGCCCGCTGCTGGGCCTGACAAGAGTCGAGATCATGGAAGTCCTCGCCGAGAGCGGCACGCCCCACGTCGAGGACAGCACGAACGAGAGCGGCTTCTGCCCCCGCAACCGCATCCGCCGCGCCGTCATGCCCGTCCTGCGCGAGATCAACCCCGCCTTTTCCGAGGCTGCCGCGCGCACGGGAGAGCTTCTGCGCCGCGACGAGGCGTTCCTCTCGGAGCTGGCGGAAGGCTTTATCGAAAAGCACTTTGACGGAGAAAGCGTCCCGACGGCGGAGCTTCTGACGCTCCACGGGGCCGTTTCGAGCCGCGTCGTGCGAAAGCTCTTGCCGCGCAGCGCTTCGGCGCAGCATATCGAGGCCGTTCTTTCGCTCTGCCGCGGCACGGAGCGCAGAGAGCTCGACCTGCCCGGCGCGCGCGTTCGCTGCGAGCGGGGACGACTGTATTTCGGCGTCGAGGACGCCGCCTCCTTCCCCGAGACGGAGCTTCCGATCGGAGGGGGCGCCGCGCTGCGGGAAGCGGGACTCACGATCCGTACGCGGCTCGTTTCGCCGGGGGAAGAAATTCACAGCCCGTTCAAGACTTATCGCCTCAAATATGAGAGTATTAACGGGAAACTGAGCGTCGCCCCGCCCCGTGCGGGCGAGCGCTACCGCCCCGCGGGGCGCGGCTGTACCAAGACGCTCAAAAGCCTTTTTGCCGAGCGGCATTACACGCAGCGCGAAAAGCGTCTTACGCCCGTGCTCCGCGACGAGACGGGCATCGTACTCGTCCCGGGATTCGGAGCAGACGAGCGTTTTATTTGCGGCGAAGACGACAAAGCCCTTATCGTAACGATAGAACAAAAAGAATAATAAAAAAACAGAGAGGGATTTATGGAGAACGATATTCAGGAGATCCTGTTTACCAGAGAAGAGATCTACAAACGCGTCGTCGAGATCGGCGGTCGCATCACCGAGGACTTTCGGGACAAGGACCCGGTGTTCATCGGCGTGCTCAAGGGCTGCTTTATCTTTATGGCGGACCTGATGCGCTGCGTGAACGTCAAGTGCTCGATGGATTTCATGGCCGTTTCCTCGTACAAGGGAACGACTTCCACCGGCGCCGTCAGCATCAACAAAGACCTCTCTGAACCCATCGAGGGCCGCCACGTCATCCTGGTCGAGGATATCCTCGACTCCGGCGTGACGCTGAATTATCTGAAAAACTACCTCCAGGTCCGCAAGCCCGCCTCCATCACGGTCGTGACGCTGATGGACAAGCCTTCCCGCCGCAAGGCGGATATCTACGCCGACTACTCCTGCTTCGAGGTGCCCGACGCCTTCGTCGTCGGCTACGGCCTTGACTACAACCAGCGCTACCGCAACCTGCCGTACATCGGCGTGTTGAAGGAAGAAGTATATCGCTGACCGCAAACGCATTTTCCGATAGATAGGATGTGACCCACACTTGAAACCTGAACGAAACAGAAGCCGGGAGATCGGCTTTTATGCGCTGATCCTGGTCATTCTTGCCGCGACGATCTTTTCGATGCTCGGCGGCAAAAAGCAGACCGAGACCACCTATTCCGACCTTGTCGATCTTTTCAAGGCCGAGAAGGTACAGTCCTTCGTCACACGCGGCGACGAGATCGAGCTGCAGCTGCGCACCGGCGACAAGGACGCCGAGGGCAAGGAGATCACCGAGACCCGCACGGTCGAGCTCTACAGCTTTTCCGTCTTTTACGAGGATTTCCGCGAGCTGATCGCCGAACAGCATGAAAAAGGCGTCATCGAGACCTACGACTATAAGGAAGGCTTTGTCGTCCCCTGGTGGGTCGGCCTGCTGCCCTATATCATCCTCATTGCGCTGGCGATGTGGTTCTGGTCGTCCATGATGAAGCAGGCGGGCGGCGGAGCGGGCGGCTTTGCCAGGTTCAGCAAGGCCCGCACGCGTCTCGGCAGCGAGGAGAAGAACAAGAAGACCTTCGCAGACGTCGCGGGCTGCGACGAGGAGAAAGAGGAGCTCGCCGAGATCGTCGACTTTCTCAAGGACCCCAAGGCCTACACCTCCATGGGCGCGCGCATCCCCAAAGGCGTGCTGCTCGTCGGCCCACCGGGTACCGGCAAGACCCTGCTGGCCAAGGCCGTCGCGGGCGAGGCGAACGTCCAGTTCCTCTCGATCTCCGGCTCTGATTTTGTCGAGCTGTACGTCGGCGTGGGTGCCGGCCGTGTGCGCGACCTCTTTGAACAGGCCAAGAAGGTCGCCCCGGCGATCATCTTCATCGACGAGATCGACGCCGTCGGCCGTCAGAGAGGCAGCGGTCTCGGCGGCGGCAACGACGAGCGCGAACAGACGCTCAACCAGCTGCTTGTCGAGCTTGACGGCTTCTCCAACAATGAAGGCGTCATCGTCATGGCCGCCACCAACCGCGCGGACATCCTTGACCAGGCGCTGCTGCGCCCCGGCCGCTTTGACCGCCAGGTCTATGTTGCCCTGCCCGATATCCGCGGCCGCGAGGCGATCCTGAAGATCCACGCCCGCGGCAAGCAGCTGGCGGAGGAAGTCGATCTCAACTCCATCGCCAAAGGCACGCCGGGCTTCTCCGGCGCGGATCTCGAGAACCTGATGAACGAGGCCGCGCTGCTGGCCGTGCGCCGCCGCCACCGCTTCATCACGATGGAGGATATCGACGAGGCGATCCTCAAGGTCCAGATGGGCCCGGAGAAGAAAAGCCGCAAAATGTCCTCCCGCGCGCAGCGTCTCACCGCCTATCACGAGGCGGGCCACGCCGTCGCAGGCCGTTTCCTCGAGCACGTCGATCCCGTGCACTATATCACGATCATCCCGCGCGGTCCGGCGGGCGGCTTTACGCTCTTCCGCCCGGACGAGGACCTTGAGAACTTCAAGTCGAAGGCCGAGATGTTCGAGGCGATCGTCATGGCGCTTGGCGGCCGCACGGCCGAAAAGCTCTTCCTCGACGACATCTCCACCGGCGCCTCCGGAGATATCCAGCAGGCGACGGCCATCGCGCGCAACATGGTCACGGTCTACGGCATGAGCGAAAAGCTCGGGCCGTTCAGCTACGACAGCGCTGAGCGCAGCATCTTCATCGGCCGCGATTTCGGCACGACCAAGAGCTATTCCGAGGAGACCGCCGCCCTGATCGACGAAGAGGTCAAGCGCATCTTTGATGAGGCCGCCGCGAGATGTGAGGAGATCCTCACTGCCCACCGCGACCAGCTGGTCGCGATCGCCGAATATCTGCTCGTGCATGAGTCGATGGAGGCCGACGAGTTCAACTATTACTTCGAGCACGGCGAGTTTATGCCGCAGAGCAGCAAGGATGCGAAAAAGGCCGCGGCCGACCGTACGATCGAGCGCCCCGCGCGCAAGATCTCGATGACCGACGGCCGCGCCGAAGAGAAAAGGGCGGACGAGCCGCCCACGGCGTCCGCCGACGGGCAAGGCGAGCCCCCCGCCGGAACAGAGGAAAAAGAATAAGCGCCGTACAACGTACAGAAAAAAGACGCCCCGCTTTTTCAGCGGGGCGTCTTTTTGGCTTTTTTCCTGTTTACATGGCAACGATCCGCGCGCCGTCGAGATCGGGCGTCAGCTCCTGAAACTCCCAGCCGGGCAGCGCCAGCTCCAGCGCCGTCTCCATCCGCGAGGGGAAATCGGGCCGATCGGCGACGCAAAGGATCGTCGGGCCCGCGCCGGAGATGCAAATGCCCGCCGCGCCGCACTCCTGCGCCTCGATGCGCGCCGTTTTGAAGCCGTCGATCAGTTTCGCGCGGTAACTCTGATGGATACGGTCGTCCATCGCAAAGTTGAGCAGTTCCGCGTCGCCGTCGTCGAGCGCGCGCAGCAGCAGCGCGCCGCGCGAGATATTGAAGATCGCGTCCTCACGCGGCAGCTCCGCGGGAAGGACGCTGCGCGCAAGCGCGGTAGAAAGCTCAAAGGGAGGGATCAGCGCCGCAAAATGCAGGCTGCTGCTCAGCGGGAAACGCCGGGTGATCGCGCGGCCGCCGTCCATGGCGGACACGCCGAGCCCGCCGTAGAGCGCGGGCGCGACGTTGTCGGGATGGCCCTCTACCTCTGTGGCGAGCAGCAGCAGCTCCTCCCGCGAGAGTCCCAGCTCGTAGAGCGCGTTGGCCGCGGTCACGCCCGCGGCGATCAGCGCCGCGGAGGAGCCGAGACCGCGCGAGACGGGGATCGCGCAGCGCATGAAGCGGATCGCGACGCCCCCGACGGGTACGCCGCAGCGCTCCAGCACGCGGCGAAAGCCGCGGCAGGCGAGATTGTTCTCGTTCTGATACTGTTCCGCACAGCCGGAGATCGCGAGACCCTCCTCTGTGATTTGAAAGTCTATCTCGTTATAAAGCTGCCAGGCGATGCCGAAGCTGTCAAATCCGGGCCCGAGATTGGCGGAGCTGGCCGGTACTCTTACTATCATTTACTTATCCTCCGATAATTTGTTCTTGATATATGCCGGGATCTCCCCGACGCCGATCACATCGCCGTGGCGCTCGGGCTTTCCGCGCAGCGAGGCGAGGCCGCGGGGAACAGGCACGCCGGAGAGACGCGCGAGAGCGTCCATCTGATCGAATTCGTCGCCCTGCGCGGCGCCGCCGATCGCGTTGAGCACCGCCGCGGGAAACTTGTAGGGCGAAGCGGTCGAGAGGATCACGAGCGGCGCGTCCGAGCCGCTTTTGCCGCGGTATTCCCGCGCGGCGCGCACGGCCACGGCCGTATGCGGGTCGCAGAGATAGCCCTCTGCACGCCAGAGCCGGCCGATCTCCTCCGCGCCCTCGGCGTCCGTGCAGCAGAAGGCGGCGAACTCCGCGCGCAGCCTGCCCATAAGCTCCTCGGGGAAGCGGTAAAGGCCGCTGTGCGAGAGCTCGTCCATACAGCGCCGGACCAGCGCGGCATTCCCGCCGGAGACATAGAACAGCAGTCTTTCAAGGTTCGAGGACACGAGAATGTCCATCGAGGGCGAGTCGGTGCGGAAAAAGCCGCGGCGCCGGTCGTAAACGCCGCTTTCAAAGAAATCGGTCAATACCCGGTTGGCGTTCGAGGCACACACGAGCTTTCCGACCGGCAGACCGAGCCTTTTCGCCATCCAGCCGGCCAGAATATCGCCGAAGTTGCCCGTCGGCACGACATAATCGACCGCGTCGCCGACGCGAATGCGCCCGCGCTCGGCCAGCCGGGCGTAGGCTATGAAGTAATAGACCAGCTGCGGAGCGAGGCGCCCGATATTGATCGAGTTGGCCGAGGTGAGCTCGAGATCCTTTGCGCGAAGCTCCCCGTCTCCGGCGAGCGCGGCGAAGGCGTGCTTCACGCCGGTCTGGCAATCGTCAAAGTTGCCGCGCACGGCGCAGACCGTGACATTCCCGCCCTCCTGCGTGACCATCTGCGCGCGCTGCACGGCCGAGACGCCGCCGTGCGGGAAGAACACGAAGATCCGCGTGCCCGCCACGTCACGGAAGCCCTCGAGCGCGGCCTTGCCCGTGTCGCCGGAGGTGGCCGTCAGCACGACGGTCTCGCTCCTGTCTCTGCGCATTTCCTTTGCGGCGGCCACAAGCTGCGGCAGCATCGAGAGCGCGACGTCCTTGAAAGCGGCGGTCGGCCCGCGGAAAAGCTCAAGCACATAGTCGCCGCCGACGCTGACAAGCGGCGTCAGATCCTCCGTCTCGAACTTGCCGGAATAGGCGCGGCGCACGAGCGCGTCCATGTCCGGAATTCCGGGAAGCAGATGATGCAGGAGCATGCTCTGCATCTCCAGAGGGGAGAGAGTCAGACAGTGCCGCCAGTCGAAAGGCCGCTCCCCGAGCGTCGGGTCGACAAAGAGCCCGCCGTCCGCGGCGATGCCGCGCAGGATCGCTTCGGCCTCGTCGGCAAAGAGCGCTCCTCTCGTGCTTTGATAGTCCATTGACCCCTCACCGGTCCTTTCTGCCAACATAATGAATATAGAATAAAACAAAAGCTTCCCGATTTCCAGCTATTTTGATGAATTGAGGGGGAAAGCCTTGATTTTTTGATATTCACATGATACACTGTCTGCGCGAAAAATACAAGTGTCTTTTTCTCGCGGATTTTTTCAAGAAATAGAGGAGAAAAACATGAAAGTATCGGTTTTGGGATATGGAACAGTCGGCGTCGGCGTTTGCTCGATGCTTGAAAAAGCCCCGGGACTGGAGCTCGTTTCCGTGCTCGTGCGTCCCGGCAAGGCGGACAGGCCCTTCAAGGTCACGTCCATCGAGGACATCGTAAATGATCCCGAGGTCGAAGCCGTCGTCGAGGTGATGGGCGGCGTCGAGCCGGCGTACAGCTTTGTTTCCGCCGCGCTCGCGGCGGGCAAGCACGCGGTCACCTCCAACAAGGCGCTCGTCGCGGCACGCGGGCCGGAGCTCGCCGCGCTCGCGGCGGAAAAGGGCGCAGCCTTTCTTTTCAGCGCGGCCTGCGGCGGCGCGGTGCCCTTCCTGCACAACCTCTCTCTCGCCGTGGAGAGCGACAGGATCCTCTCCCTCGGCGGCATCCTGAACGGCACGACCAATTTTATGCTCGACTCGATGCAGCGCGCCGGCATGGATTACTCCGATGCGCTCCGCGAGGCGCAGGACCTCGGCTACGCCGAGGCCGACCCGACGGCCGACGTCTCGGGTCTCGACGCGCTCAGAAAGATCATGCTCGCCTGCGCCGTCGCCTATGACAAGCTGCCCTGCGAGGGCTTCAGCCTCGAGGGCATCGAGTCCGTCACCGCCGCGGACGTGGCGCATTTTCAAAAGAAGGGCCTTGTGCTGCGCCTCGTCGTGAGCGGCGGCGAGAGCGAGGACGGCAGGCTTTACGCCTTCGTCCAGCCCATGCTGCTCCCGGCCTCGTCGCCGGAGGCCTCGGTGCTGAAAAACTTCAACATGGCCAAGTACCGCGGCGAGAACGCGGGCGACATCGTCCTCATCGGCCAGGGCGCGGGCCGCTATCCGACGGCTTCCGCCGTCGTGCGCGACCTTTCGGACATCGTCCACGGCCGCCGCGCGATGATGAAGCCGAGCTGCGTGCGCGTCGCGGCGGACAACAGCGTGGCGCTTTGCCGCTACTATGTGCGCCTCCCGGCAGAGAAAGCGGACGCACTGCCCCTCGCCGAAAAAGAAGTCGACGGGGCGCTGTGCCGCGGCGTGACGGAGAGCCTTCCGGTCACCGAGATGCACGCGCGCGTGAAGGCGCTGCGCGAGGAGGGCGCGGAGGTCTTCTTCGCGGCGATGGAGGAATAAGGCCATGCTGAAGGTAGCCAAATTCGGCGGCTCCTCGGTCGCCGGCGCGGAACAATTCAAAAAAGTCAAAAGTATAATAGAAGCGGATCCCTCGCGCCGCGTCGTGGTCGTGTCCGCGGCGGGCAAGCGCAGCGCCGACGACCACAAGCTGACGGATCTGCTGTATCTCTGCCACGCGCATTTGAGTTACGGCGTCTCCTGCGACGACATCCTGCAGACCATCGAACAGCGCTTCGCCGAGATCCGGACGGAGCTGGGCCTGCGCTTCGACGCCGAGGGCGAGATGAAAAAGCTCGCCGCGCAGCTCAGCCGTGACACGAGCGTGGATGAGCTGGTCTCCCGCGGCGAGTATTTCACCGCCCGGCTGATGGCCGAATATCTCGGCTACGCCTTCGTCGACGCGGCGGACTGCGTGTTCTTCGGCTACGACGGCCAGATCGACCGCGACAGGACCGACCGCGCCATTGCCGAGGCCCTCGCCGCCCACGGCCGCATCCTGATCCCCGGCTTTTACGGCCGCCTGCCTACGGGAAAGATCAAGGTCATGAGCCGCGGCGGCAGCGACATCACCGGCGCGCTGGCGGCGGCGGCCGTGGATGCGGACGTGTATGAGAACTGGACGGACGTCTCCGGCATCCTGATGGCCGATCCGCGCATCGTTCCCGACCCGCGCCCGATCGCCAAGGTCACCTATGCCGAGCTGCGCGAGCTGGCCTTCATGGGCGCGTCGGTCATGCACGAGGACTCGATCCAGCCGGTCAAGGATAAGGGCATCGCGCTGAATATCCGAAACACCAATCGACCCGGAGACCCCGGCACGATGATCGTCGGCGACGCGGACGACCGCGACGGCGGCGAGCGCTTCATCACCGGCATCGCGGGACGGCGCAACTTTACGATCATCACGGTCAAAAAGCGGGGCATGAACGCCAACATGACGCTCTGCCAGGCGCTGGAGATCATGGACCGTTACCACGCTCCGGTCGAGCATATTACCCTCGGCCTTGACAGCTTTGCGCTTGTCTCCGGCTCGGCCGCGATGGGCGACGCGCTCTACGACGTGCTGGCCGACGTCCGCAAGACCTGTCGTCCCGACGACGTGCGCGTACAGGACGAAATCGCCCTCGTCTCAGCCGTCGGCCGCAAAATGAGCTCGCGTCCCGGCATCTCCGGCAGACTCTTTAAGGCGCTCGGCGATGCGGGCGTGAACATCCGCACGATCGCGCAGGGCGCAGACGAGCTGGCCATCACGGTCGGCGTGGAAAACAAGGACTTTGAGACGGCGATCCGCGTCCTGTACGACGGTTTTGCCGGTTGATGAAAGGAGAAATCGACATGAAAGAACTCAAGATCGCCGTCCTCGGCGCGACAGGCGCCGTCGGACAGGAAATGCTGAAGATCCTCGAGGAGTATGATATCCCGGTATCGGAGCTGCGGCCGCTGGCCAGCGCGCGCAGCGCGGGCAGCCTCATCAAGTTCAAGGGCAGAGATGTCGCCATCCAGGCGGCCACGGACGAGAGCTTTGAAGGGCTCGACTTCGTGCTCGGGGCGGTCGAAGGGGACATGTCCCGCCGCTTCGCCCCCGCGATCAGGAAGAGCGGCGCCGTTTACATCGACAACAGCTCCGCCTTCCGTCTCGAGCCCGACGTGCCGCTCGTCGTGCCAGAGATCAACGGCGCGGACGCCTTTGAGAACAAGGGCCTCATCGCCAACCCCAACTGCTGCACGATCATCGCGCTGATGGCCGTCGCGGGCATCGCGAAGCTCTCGGAGATCGAGAACATGGTCGTGTGCACCTATCAGGCCGTCTCCGGCGCGGGCCAGGCCGGCATCGCCGAGCTCGACGCGCAGATGGCGGCGCTTGCAAAGGGCGAAAAGCCCGTGGTCAAGACCTTCGCCGCGCAGATCGCGATGAACGTCATCCCCTTTATCGACGCGCCCTACGGCAACGACTACACCAAGGAAGAGATGAAGATGCAGAACGAGGGCCGACGCATCATGCACTGCCCGGACCTGAAGGTCAACTGCACCTGCGTGCGCGTGCCGGTCATGCGCTCACATTCGATTGCCGTCACGCTGCGCACGAAGGAAAAGGTCAGCGTCGAGGCGGCCAAAGCCGCCGTCGCCGCTTTTCCGGGCGTGCGGCTGATCGAGGAATACGAGGGCCGCTGTTATCCCACGCCGCTGGACACGACCGATCAGGATCTTGTCTGGGTCGGACGCATCCGCGAGGACCTCACGGATGAAAAGGGCCTGACGCTCTGGTGCTGCGGCGACCAGATCCGCAAGGGCGCCGCCAGCAACGCCGTGCAGATCCTCCGTCTTCTGGCCGGGAAGATGTGAGACAGCGAGAACAAAAAGAGGAAGAGGCAGAGCCTCTTCCTCTTTTTGCGTTTGTTTCAGCCGACCGGGTGACGGATACCGACGTCCATGCCGACATAACCGGGATACTGCATGATCTCGATATACACGGGGGCGCCCTCCGCGTCGCCGTCAAAGTAGACCGCGAGGGAGCAGCGGCCGCTCATATCCCAGGGCACGTCGAGCATGCGCGTCGAGCCGTCGACGGAAGCGAAGAGAGCGGCGTAATCCTCGGTGTAGACGGGGTCGCCCCTATCCGCCAGACGGTAGCCTCCGTAGCCCCAGTATGTCGCCAGCGCCGAGCAGAAGCCGTCCACGGTCTGATCGGCGGGAAGGAGATCGCCGTAGTTCTCATAGTAATAGAAGGTTTTCGTTTCTCCGTCCGGTCCGATCGTCAGCTCGACTTCGCCCGTCGGGACGGCGTCTTCATCCGCGTCGGCAAAGAGATCCAGATACATGATCTTGCCGCCGAGCGTGTCGATGTTCAGGTTGCAGCTGTATTTCCGCTCTCCGAAGTACCAGCGCACGTCGAAGCTGTGCGGGAACAGCCGCCCGTACCAGGCCGAACCGCCCTGCTCTTCCTCGATCTCGACGACAGTATCCGCCTCTCCCTCAAATTGCACATTCGGATTCAGCAGCCCAAGCTCGCGCCACTGCGCGATCTGCTCGCGCGCGACCTTTTCGGCGGCCTCCGGCGTCGAGACCGCGTTGTAGGCCGCATAGGCCGCGATGCCCAGCGAGAGCATCAGCACGGCGGCGATCGCAAAAGCGACGAGCCGCTTTGTCCGGATGGGTACCGTTTTCTTGTCTTTTTCGTAATAATACTTTCCAGCCATGATGACATCCTCCTCGTGAATGCCGTTCATAGCGCGCAGAAGTGTCAGCGAGTTCATGCCAGCCCCTCCTTTTCCAAGGCCGACCGCAGCTTTTTGCGGCTGCGGAACAGCATGCTTTTGACCTTGCCCGAGCTGAAATGCAGCTTTTCGGCGATCTCGTCGACCGGGGCGAGATAGAAATAGCGCAGCACGAAGACCATTTTCTCGGTTTTCGGCAGAGCGGCGACGAAGCGTCCGATCACGGCCTCCAGTTCTTTTTCCTCCAGGGCGCGCTCCGGGCTCGTCCCGCCGGGAATGCAGTCTTCCAGCTCGCTCAGTGCCAGCGGCGCCTGTCCTCCTCCGCGCTTGACGGTGTTTCTCGCCTTGATGCGGTCAAGAGCGAGATTTCTCGTGATTCGGCCGAGGAAAGCCCCCAACGCCGCGGGACGCTCGGTGGGCATGCGGTTCCAGGCGCGCAGATAGGTATCGTTCACACACTCCTCCGCATCCTCCCGCGCTCCGCAGATGTGGTAAGCGATGGATTGGCAGTATCGGCCGTATTTCTTGTCGGTTTCCGACAGGGCCCTGTCGGAACGCTGCCAGTACAGATCAACGATCGCCGCGTCTTCCATACGGCACCTCCTTTGTCTTCAAAGAGCTCTCACCTGTAAACACGATGAAATGAGGAAAAGGTTTCATGTTTTTCCAGTATACCACAAAAAAACAGGGACTGTCTGATAACAGTCCCTGCCGCGTTGCTTGTTTCAGCCGACGCCGCCGTCCATGAAGGCGTAGTGGTTTTCAAAGTCGTCGTAGGTCAGCGCCCTGCCGGTCTCGAAGATCTCCAGGTTCCTGGCGACCTTGACGAGCTCATCCATGCCGATCTCGCCGTTGAGACAGACGATCCAGCCCGCCTCGGGATTGGACATGAGAATAATATCCTGCTCGATTGTGCGCTCCGGTGCATGGATATGGGGAGCTGCATCCACATGCATAGTGGCGTGAAAACGCATCACATCCACACCCTGTTCCTCCCAGCGCTCCTCTATGATTTCCTCCGGTGTGTAGTAAAGCAGCAGCAGCGCGCCGCCGTCGTTGAACATGGACATGGAGTAGCTTTCGATCAGAAGCGGCTGGCTGCCCGACAGCTCGGGGAATTTGTATGCCAGCTCTTCCGCCGTCAGGCGCGAGAGAGGTTTCTTTACCATGAGCTCCGAGAGCTCATCCGGCAGCCAGCCGGGGCGGAATTCGATCTCCTTGCTCTCGGCCGTATCGGGGAAGGTCACGGCCAGCTTCGCGTCCGTCCATTCGATGTAGCCGCTGGCATTTTCCTCCCAGTTGATGCGGAAGGTCTCTTCCGGCTCGGGCACGCGGGCGGAATAGGTGGAGAACACGGCGTAAGCCGCGGCGCCCAGCGCCAGGATCAGCACGGCGGCGAGGGCGAAGGATATGATCTTTTTCTTATTCAAGTGTACGATCCTTTCCGAGGAGCCGGATGCAGCCTCGGGGGAGTAGCGCAGCGCCTCGGCAATATACCTGTCGTCGAGTTCGGCGAGCGAGTCAAAAAGCTTTTCCCGATTCATACAAGCAGGCCCTCCTTTACCAAAGTTTTCCGCAATTTCTCGCGGAGGCGAAAAAGACGCACGGAGAGCTGGTTTTCCTTCCGACCCATCGCCGCGGCGATCTCCTTTACGCTGTCGGCATACCAATAGCGCCGGACGAAAAGAAACCGGTCGTCATAGTCGAGCGTAGCAAGAAAACGGTCCACGGCCCGCGAGAGCTCTTTCCCTTCTATCTCGGCTTCGACGTCCGCGCCGGAGGAAACACATTCCTCCAGTTCGTCGAGCACGAGATCGAAGCCGTCGTTCCGTTTGGCCGCCGTATTGCTGCGCAGACGGGATATGGCCTGATTGCGGGCGATGCGGCACACATAGCTGCCCAGGCTGTCCGGACGCTGAGGCGGAATACTGCTCCAGACCCCCAGGTACGCGTCGTTCACGCACTCCTCCGCATCCTGCCTGTCCCGCAGGACGTTCCCGGCGATCGCCTTAACGGCCTTGCCGTATTTTTTGTCCAGTTCCCGTATGGCCCGTTCCGAGCGCTCGAAGAACAGGCCGATGATCTCACGGTCCTCCAAATGCGTCACTTCCTTTCCGCCTCACCCTCCTTGTCGCGATCGCGGGGCGGATCTTACAGCTGTTTGCAAAAAAACGGGAGAGCACGCGGCGCCCTCCCGTGATTGATTGGATATTATCTTTTCCGGAAAGCCCGGAAAGCGGCCAGCGCGATCAGCGCGCAGATCCAGCCGAGGATCCAGATGTCCGCCGGATCTACGACGCCTCCGCCGAGAAAAACCGATACGATGAGCGCGACCAGCGCCAGCAGCAGCGAGCCGCATACGACGTGCAGCCAGCGCGGCGCCCGTTTGGGCGCGGTCGGCCGCATATACCATCCCAGCGCGTGGAACATGAGCGCGACGGCGCCCAGGTAAGCCGCGCCGATCAGATCCTCGCGGCCGCCTCCATGAGAAAGGCCTCGGAATCCGGCCCAAAAGCAGCCGACGAGAGCGGCGTCGGCGAGCAGACGCAGCATCCAATGCCCGACGGCGTTGGCGTGCCGGGCTCTCTTTTGCGCCGCTTCGGGCATGCCGCCGCCTTTTTCAAACCATTCCCGGGCCTTTTTGCGGTCACGTTTGACGCCCTGCCCGTTTTGGTACATCTCGCCGAGACACAGCGCGGCCTTCCCGTAGCCGAGAGAGAAGGCTTTTTCGTACAGCTCAACAGCGCGCACGGGATCCTTCCGACAGCCCGCTCCCGTCTCGTACAGATGCGCCAGACTGCAGGCGGCCAGCGCGTCGTCCTGCTCAACTGCGCGGCCGTACCAGACGACCGCCTCGGAAAGATCTTTTTCCACGCCGAGCCCCAGCTCCAGACAACGGGCGTAATTGCGCTGCGCTCCGGGGTGATCCTCCTTCGCGGCGCGCAGATACAGCGCAGCGGCCATCGCGTCGTCCTCTTCCACGCCGCGCCCGGAGTAATACATGTTCCCCAGAAAGAAAACAGAACTCAGGTCGCCCGCCCCGGCGCCCTTTTCATAAAGCTCGGCGGCTCGCTCGAAGCTGCGCTCGACGCCGATGCCGTTTTCATAGCACACGCCGAGCGCGCGCATGGCGGGGGCGTAGTTCTGCTCGGCCGCCGTGCGGTACAGCTGCGCGGCCTTTTCGCGGTCCTTTTCCAGTCCGCGCCCGCCCTCGCGGCACAGACCGAGGAAGTACTGCGCGCGGGGAAAACCCTGCGCGGCGGCCTTCTCGAAGAGCTCTGCGGCCTTCGCGTCGTCCTGCTCCAGCCCGGTGCCGTAGAAATACAGCACCCCGAGGTTACACTGCCCCTCCGCACCGCCGCCGTCCGCGGCCTTTCGGTAGAGCGCGATCGCCTTGTCCAGATCTCTTTCGACGCCGTTTCCACCCTCGAAGCACACGCCGAGGTGTGCCATCGAGCGCGTCTCGCCGCAGGCAGCGCCGCGCTCCCACCAGGCGGCGGCCTGCGCCGGGTCCTCCGGCGTGCCGCGGCCGCACATGCAGCACACGCCTGCGCGGAACATCGCGTCGGGCACGCCGTTCATGGCCGCCAGCGCGTAAAAGCGATAGGCCTCGGCCGGATCCTCCGCCGTGCCCTCGCCGTCGTCGAGACAGCGCGCGGCGAAAAACTGTGCGCGGGGAAGCCCATGCTCTGCTGCGGTGCGGAAGAGCGAAAAAGCTTTTTCGCGGTCCTGTTCCGTGCCGACGCCGTGATAGTACAGCACGCCCTGCGCACAGACCGCCTCGTCGTAATCCTGTGCGGCGGCCGCTTCATACAGGGCCATGGCCTTGCGCGGGTCGCAGGGAGCGCCGTGCCCGGTCTCATAGCACAGTCCCAGCAGAAACTGCGCGCGCGGAAAACCAAGCTCTGCCGCCTGCGCGAAGAGCGCGGCGGCCTCCTCGGCGTCCGCCTCCGTGCCGAGGCCGTCCAGCTTGAGTACGCCGAGATTGCACATACCCGCCGCAAAGCCCTTGTCCGCCGCGGCACGATACAGCTCGGCGGCCTTTTCCATATTTTTCTCGACGCCGTGCCCGCTCTCGCAGCACAGCCCCAGCGCGAAGAGCGCAGGGGGGAAGCCGCTCTCGGCAGCCTCGGCCAGCAGCGCGGCAGCTCGCGCGGCGTCCTGCGGCGTGCCGACGCCGCGCTCATAACAGTAAGCGAGATAATAGCGCCCCGCCGCGTCGTCTTCCGGCAGGCGCGTCAGACAGGCGTAGGCTTCGTCGGCATTGCGCGGCGTACCGCCCATCTCGCCGAGATCGTAGATCCCCAGCTCCAGCAGCGCGGCGTGATCTCCGCTCTCCGCCGCGGCGCGCAGCGCGTCCAGCCTCTCCTGCCGCTGCTGCGCCATCTGCAGCAGCTCCGGAGCAAAGAAGACGATCTGTTCGGAACCGTCGTTTCGCTCAGCGCCCTCTTCGCGGATCTCGTCCATGTCGAAGCCTCCTTCCGATCATTTTGTATTATTTGTAAGCATAGCACGTTTTTCACCCGATGGCAACGCTCCGGAAGATGCAAAGAGCATTGCGGGGAGAGGAGGACTGTGCTATGATGAGCTGCGAAAGGAAAGATCCGCAAGCGCTTTATCCCCAAACTGTCCTTGACGGAGGCCGCCGTGGTTTTTTCAAGCATGACATTTCTGCTGCTGTTCCTGCCGATCGTACTGCTGCTGTACTTTTCGGCGGGCGCTCTGCGCTGGAAAAACGCGGTGCTGCTCCTCGCCTCGCTGCTCTTCTACGCCTGGGGCGAGCCGGTGTGCGTGCTCGCCATGCTTTTCTCGACAGCGGTGAATTATCTCTGCGCCGCGGCGATCGTCAGGACGGACGAGCCCCGCCGGAGGAAGGCCGCGCTCGCGGTCGGCGTGGGCGTCTCGCTCGCGCTGCTGTTCTATTTCAAGTACTTTTCTTTTGCGCTGCAGAACCTCGCCCTGCTTCTCCCGCGGCCTCTCTCCGTGCCGCAGATCCGTCTGCCGATCGGGATATCCTTCTATACCTTCCAGGTGCTCACCTACACGGTGGACGTCTATCGCGGCAAGGTCCCGGCACAAAAGAGCTTCCCCAGGCTCCTGCTCTACGTCAGCTGCTTCCCGCAGCTGATCGCCGGCCCCATCGTGCAGTACGCCGACGTCGCCGAACAGCTCGACGGGCGCAGCACCTCGGTGGAGGATTTTAACGAGGGGATCGAGCGCTTCGTCGCGGGCCTTGCGAAAAAAGTGCTGCTGGCCAATATCTGCGGCGCGGCGGTCGAGGCGCTGCCGGGCGGCGGCGCGGCGAGCCTCGGCGGCGCGTGGTACCACGCCTTCCTCTACACGCTGCAGATCTATTTCGACTTTTCGGCCTACTCGGACATGGCGATCGGCCTGGGGCGCGTGCTGGGCTTCCGCTATAAGGAAAATTTCAATTATCCCTACGTATCGTTCTCGGCCACGGAGTTCTGGCGGCGCTGGCATATCTCGCTGGGCAGCTTCTTCCGCGACTACGTCTACATCCCCCTCGGCGGCAACCGCCGCGGGGCGGCGCGCACGGCGCTCAACCTCCTTGTCGTCTGGGCGCTGACCGGGCTGTGGCACGGCGCGGCCTGGAACTTTTTGCTCTGGGGATTGTACTTCGGCCTGCTTTTGATCCTCGAACGCTTTGTGCTCAAGAGCCTGATCGAAAAAACGCCCCGGGCGCTGCGCTGGGCGATCACCTTTGTGATCGCCGTCGTGGGATGGGCCATCTTCTATGAGACGGACCTGCACGCGCTCGGCGTCACGCTGCGCGCGCTGCTCGGCTATGCGGCGTCCCCCGACGGCACGCGCACGGCGCTGCCCCTGCTGGACGAGACCGCGCGCAAGGTCATCGCGCAGTATTCCGTCTTTCCGCTGCTCGCCTTCGCCTTCTCGCTCCCTCTTGTTCCCGCAGCAAAAAAGGCCCTGCTCGCCGGAAAAAACGGCGAAAGACGCGTCGCCGCGCTGCGCGCCGTCTCCACGGCGCTGCTCTTTGCGCTCTCGCTGCTGTTCCTCGTCGGACAGAGTTACAATCCTTTCATTTATTTCCGTTTCTGATCAAGGTCGGCTGATATGAAAAAGTATCTTCGTTTTGCCGAAAACTACATCCTTCTGCTCGCCTCGCTGACGCTGGGGCTCTTTCTGCTGCTCTTCGCGCCCAAAGAGGGCGGCGTTTCCGAGACGGAAAACCGCAGACTCCAGTCCTTCCCGGAGCTGAGCGTTTCCGCGCTCGTTTCCGGCAGTTATATGGACGAGTTTGAAAGCTTCCTCTCCGACGCCTTCCCCGCCCGGGAGGAGATGATCGCGCTCTCCGACGCGATCAAGGGCCTCTTCGGAAAGGCAGACGCGCAGGAGGAGGCGAAAAAGCTGTTTATCGAGGAACAGGGCCTCGCCGGAGACGAGGCGCCGGAAAACCTCGCCGCCGGGACGGCGGCGGCCCCGGAAGAGCCGGACGCACAGCCGGCGGAAGCCGCCGCCGAAGCCGCGCCCGCGGCTGAGGCTCATGGCGCGGCGCTCTGGCAGGAGCGCTTCGACGGCAGCCGCGTCCTGATCGAGCAGTACAGTCCCGAGCAGCTGAGCTATCTCGCGGGGGTGCTCGACCGCTACCGCGCCGCGCTGCCGGAGGACGGGAACATCTTCTTTATCAACGTTCCCGCCTCGGACGTGGCCAATCCCGTTTTGGACGAGCACCGCTTCGCGGGCTGGGGCAGCGACCTTGACGAGGCGCTGCAGCCGCTCGTCGCGCCGGGCGTGCGGATCTACAGCGCGCCGAAGCTTCTCTCACCCTATGAGAACGACGGGCCGATGTTCTCGAAGGAGGATCTGCACTGGTTCGTCAAAACGGCGTGGCTGACCTCCAACGCCTTCGTTTCCGATCTCGGTTACGCGCCGAGCGGCTTTTACGATTATGAGTATTTTCTGCGATACAGCCTTAACAAGGGCCCTTACAGGCCCGAGCAGCTGCAGAGCATGACGCTCGAGCGTGAAAACCTGATGGTGCCGCTCGTGCTCTCTCCGGTGAAGACCTCGCTCATCCAGAACCTGACGGAACGGAAGGCTTCGGACGTCTACGATTTCACGCATCACGGCTATACGATGTATCTCGGCGGGGCAAAGGGCCCCTATCGTCTGTTCGAGACGGGCTTCCATACCGGACGCAATGCGATGATCATCTCCGACAGCTACGCCTTTGCGATGGCATACTACCTTTTCCCCTTCTATGACAGCGTGCTGCAGACAGACCTGCGCAACACGAACTATTCCAGCGGCAGCGTCGGCGCGAGCATCCGGCAGTATATGCAGCAGTATGAGATCGACGATCTCTATCTTGTCACCTGCCACTGGACCTCGATCAACGGCCCGGTGTTCAGCTGGCGGCTCGAGCAATTCCTCGACGCCGCGCCGCAGATGGGCTGAGGTGAACACGATGGAAGAGAAAAGAAAGCTCCTCTGCGTGATCCTTGCCGCAACGCTCGCCTTTGCGCTGACGCTCGCGCTCGTCCTCGCGCTGGCCTCGGCCGCGGAGAAAAGCCTTCCCGGTCGCGTCGAGACCGCGCTGGAAAGAGGCGACGCGCAGAAGGCCGAAAAACTGATCGCGCGCCTCGCCGACGGCGAGGAGAAAACGGCGTTTGAGAATCGCCTCCGTCTTTCGCAGGCCGCCGCGCTTCTCGAAAGCGGAGATTATCGCGCCGCCGCCGCTCTTTATGCCTCGCTCGGCGACCTTGAGGGCGCGGACGAAGGCGGCCGCGAGGCGCTCTACCGTCTGGCCTTACAGGAGTTCGAAGCGGGAGAGTATGACGTCGCCAAGCGCCGCTTCGAGGCGCTGGGCGCTTATCGCGATGCCGCGGCGATGGCGCTGCGCGCGCAGCTCGGCAAGGCCGACGCGCTCGCGGCGCAGGGACAGGTCTACGACGCCTTTCTGCTGCTGTACCGTCTCCGGGACGAGAGCGAGGCGCAGAAGCGCGCTCTCGAGCTTGCCGAGCAAATCTGCGGCAGACCCGACCTGGAAGCGGCGCTTGCGGTCGCGCAGGACCTCTCGAGCGAGGAGCTTGCGCGCCGCGCGGAACTCAAAGCACGGCGCGAGGCGCTCCCGCGCGGGATCGTCGACGTCGGTTTTTATCACACGGTCGCCCTGCGGAGCGACGGGACTGTCCTCGCCTGCGGCGACGACAGCTTCGGCCAGTGCGACGTTGAAAAATGGCAGAGAGTCACGGCGGTCTGCGCCGGGGCCTATCACACGGCGGCGCTGTTTCAGGACGGCACGGTCGCCGTCGTCGGGCGAAACGACGAGGGGCAGTGCGATACGCAGGACTGGCGCGGCATCGTCGCGATCACGGCGGGAGACTACGCCACCTTCGGCTTGAAGGCGGACGGCAGCGTCGTCAGCTGCGGTTTCAACGACTACTACATGCTTGCCGACTGGCCGAAGGTCACGATGATCCGCGGCGGCGCATACGCGCTCGCGGCGCTGCGCGAGGACGGCGAGGCGCTGCTCTCGCATGAGAGCGCGCGCTCGGACGTGCTGAGCGGCCTCGTGGATCTGGCCGTGAACACAGGCTACGCCGTGGGGCTGCGCGAGGACGGCACGGTTGTCTGTGCGGCGGCCGATCTCTCCGCATGGCATGACCTCGTCGCCGTTTCCGCCTCGGCCAACGCGATCCTCGGTCTGGACGCGCGGGGCGCGGTCAGCGCGCATTTCTTCCGCGCGGGGGCGGGGAAGGGCTTCGCCGCCCCGGACGACGTCGTGGCAATGGCGGCAGGCGGGACGCACTGCGTCTTCGTCCGCGCAGACGGAACGCTCGCGGCCTGGGGCGAGAATACCTGCGGCGAGTGCGAAGTCGGACGCTGGAAGCTGTTTTAGCAAAAAAGAAAACGCGCGGACGGGAGTTTTCCCGTCCGCGCGTGTTTTCCGTTTTCAAATGCCCAGCGTAAAATCGTTCCAGTTGCGGTGCATATAGGTCCGCAGCGGGATCGGCGTGCCGATGTATTTCTCCTCCAGCCCCTCATCACGCAGAAATTCGTCGAGGTACTGCGGGAGTCCCGTCGTGTGTACGACCGGAATACCGCTCATCTCGCTTGCCGCCTTGATGATCGGATAACCGTCGCGCAGGTCCTGCGCGCTGGCCCAGGCCTGCAGATTGGAGTTGTTGATAAAGCCCGTGACCGTCTGGCGGGCAAAGCCCTCCATGTCCGCTTTGAGCTTGAGGATCTTCTCCGGCGTCTCGGACATGGGACGGCGGACGTTGATGATGTCGTAGACCTCCAGCCGGCCCGGCTCGAGCGCGGCGAAATCGCTGTGATAGCGCGCCAGCGACATCGCGCCCGCGGGATCGCCGCCGACGTCGAAGACGACGAGATCCCAGTCCTGTGCGAAGGCCGAGCCGACGGCGGCGGGCATGTTGGTCTGTGTCAGACCGGCGCCGGCAAAGGTGGGCGAGACGAGATGGATGTTCTTCTCGTCAAGCAGCTTCACGTGGTCGGACATGCGGAAATAGTCGTTGATCTTGTCCAAGTCGATGACCTGGGTGCGTTTGCCCTCGGCCGCCGCGCGCACGGCCATGTTCAGCGCAATCTCCGTCTTGCCGGAGCCGTAATTCCCGATGAGGATGATGATCTTTTTCATGCCGCTCGCCTCCGTGTTCTACTATAAGGTCATTTCGCGTCTCTGTAAAGCAAAAAGATCGGAAGTGTTGAGAAATGCGCGGCGCTGTGATATAATCCATATATTAAAAAGACCCTGGGAAGGAGACCGCAAACATGAAACTGGGGATCGTGGGACTGCCGAACGTCGGCAAGACGACGCTTTTCAACGCGCTCACCGGCTCGAAGGCCGAGACGGGCGCCTATACCGTGGCCGGGGCCAAGCCCAACGTCGGCGTGGCAAAGGTGCCCGACGAGAGGCTTGACTGGCTGGCGGAGTACTATCACCCGAAGAAATACAGCCCTGCGACGATCGAGTTCGTGGACGTGCCGGGCGTGGCGAGCGGCGGCAAGGGACGCGAGGCTTTTCAGGCCATCCGTCAGGTCGACGCTCTCGTCGAGGTCGTACGCTGCTTCGACGACGAGACGATCTTCCTCGAAAAGGCCGATGCCGTGCGCGACGCCTCGGACTTTGAGCTCGAGCTGATCCTCGCCGACATCGAGATCGTCGAGCGTCGGCTCGACCGCGCGAAAAAGAACGCCAAGAGCGGCGACAAGAAATACAAGCGCGAGGTCGAGATGTGCGAAGCGCTGCTTGCACACCTGGAAGAGGAAAAGCCCGCGCGTGACTTTGACTTTACCGAGGAGGATCAGGACATCCTGACCGACGGCGGACTGCTGACCGTCAAGCCCGTGATCTACGCCGCGAATATGGATGAGAACGGCATGGCGGCTTATGCGGACGAGGCGAACTTCAAGGCGCTCTCCGCCCACGCGGCAAAGCAGGGCGCGGCGGTGCTGCCCGTAGCCGCCAAGTTCGAGGAGGATATCGCCGAGCTCGACGCCGAGGAGGCGGAGATGTTTATGGCCGACCTCGGCCTGACCGAAACGGGGCTTGACCGTCTGATCAGGACTTCCTACGATCTGCTGGGCTACATTTCCTTCCTCACGGCCGGCGAGGACGACGTCCACGCCTGGACGATCGTCAAGGGCACCAAGGCGCCGAAGGCGGCCGGCAAGATCCACACGGACATCGAGCGCGGCTTCATCCGCGCAGAGATCGTCGCCTTTGAGGATCTCAAAGCCTGCGGCAGTATGGCCGCAGTCAAGGAAAAGGGCCTGTTCCGTCTCGAAGGCAAGGACTACGTCATGCAGGACGGCGACGTGACGATGTTCCGCTTCAATATCTGATCCTTTCGGGCGGCCCGCCGGGCCGCCCGCTTGCATAAAGGAGGGGAATAGATGCTTCCGAACAATCCGATGATCCTGTTGAGCTGGGTCAACACCAAGCTGCGCGACGAGTACGAGTCCCTCGCCGCGCTCTGCGAGGATCATGAACTCGATGAAACCGCACTGAAAGAAAAGCTCGCCGCCGTCGGCTTTGATTATGACGCGGCGCAGAACCGCTTTGTCTGATTTTTGTGTTTTTCCGCCTTGACAGGGCAGAATAAGGGTGATACACTCCGGTATATCAAAGGCTTTGACGGAGAAGACGGTTTTCAAAGGGATCCGAACAGAGAGGGGCGCCATCGGCTGAGAGTGTCCCGCGGATCGGAAAACTGCCACCGCTCCCGAGCCGGAGGGAGAAAATGCCCTCCCGCGCGGCGCGCGTTACGCGCATGAATGAGTGAAAGTTCAAGGTGGGACCGTGCTTTTTTCAGCACCCTTGGCGCAGATTATCGGAAAGCGCCAAAGGGTGCTTTCGTTTTCGGGAGGAGAAAGACATGAAGATCATCTACAAGGACGGCCATGTGGGCGAGTGCCCGCAGGAGGAAGAACTGCACGTCATCCGCCATACGGCGGCCCACGTCATGGCCCAGGCTATCAAGCGCCTCTATCCGCAGGCGGACTTCGCCTTCGGCCCCGCGACCCAGAACGGCTTTTACTATGACGTCGACCTCGGCGATCAGAAGCTCGGACCCGAGGATCTCGAGGCCATCGAGAAGGAAATGAAGAAGATCGTCAAGGAAAACCTGCCGATCAAGGCCTTCGTCCTCAATCGCGAAGACTCCAAGAAGCTCATGGCCGAACGCGGCGAGAACTACAAGCTCGAGCACATGGACGACCTCGCCGATGAGAGCGAGTTCAGCTTCTTCCAGCAGGGCGAGTACGTCGATATGTGCCTCGGACCGCACCTGACCTATACCAAGGCCCTCAAGGCCTTCAAGGTCACGCAACAGTCGGGCGCCTACTGGAAGGACGACAGCAGCAACAAGATGCTCACGCGCATCAACGGCGTGGCCTTCCGCACGCAGCAGGAGCTGGACGAGTACCTGGTCAAGCTTGAAGAGGCCAAAAAACGCGACCACCGCAAGCTGGGCCGCGAGCTGGGCCTCTTCGCCTTCCGCGACGAGGCGCCGGGCTTCCCCTTCTACCTGCCCAAGGGCATGGTGCTGCGCAATACGCTCATCGACTACTGGCGCGAGGTACACAAGAAGTGGGACTACGTCGAGATCTCGACGCCGCAGATCATGCGCCGCACGCTGTGGGAGACCTCCGGCCACTGGGATCACTATAAGGACAACATGTACACCACGGTCATCGACGGCGAGGATTTCGCGATCAAGCCCATGAACTGCCCCGGCAGCATCCTGGTCTACGATCTCGAGCCCCACTCCTACCGCGATCTGCCTCTGCGCTACGGCGAGCTGGGCCTTGTTCACCGCCACGAGCTCTCCGGCGCCCTGCACGGCATGTTCCGCGTCCGCTGCTTCACGCAGGACGACGCGCACATCCTCCTTGCGCCAGAGCAGATCAAGGACGAGGTCATCCGCATCGCGCGGCTCTTCGACGAGGTCTACTCCCTCTTCGGCCTGCCCTACACGATCGAACTCTCGACCATGCCGGAGGACCACATCGGCTCGGTCGAGGACTGGGACGTCGCCACGGCCGCTCTCGCCGACGCGATTACGAGCATCGGCAAGGAGTATATCATCAACCCGGGCGACGGCGCCTTTTACGGCCCGAAGCTGGACTTCCATATCCAGGACTCGCTGGGGCGCACCTGGCAGTGCGGCACGATCCAGCTCGACTACCAGCTGCCCGGCCGCTTTGACCTTGAGTACGTCGGCACCGACGGTGCGAAGCACTGCCCTGTCATGATCCACCGCGTGGTATTCGGCTCGATCGAGCGCTTCATCGGCGTCATCACCGAGCATTTTGCCGGCGCTTTCCCGACCTGGCTCAGCCCTGTGCAGGCCACGGTCCTTCCCATCACCGACCGCAGCGCGGACTACGCAAAAGAAGTCCTCGCAAAGCTCGAAGCAAGCGGCGTGCGCGCCGAGATCGACCTGCGCAACGAGAAGATCGGCTATAAGATCCGCGAGGCGCAGATGCAGAAGATCCCCTATATGCTCGTCATCGGCGACAAGGAGGCCGAGTGCGGCTCCGTCGCCGTCCGTACCCGCACGGGCGAGGACCTCGGCGCGATGCCGCTGGACGAGTTCCTCTCGAAGATCGGCACGGAGATCCGGGACCGCGTCGGCTGAGAGCAGAAGCCTGTATATTTTTTCGAAGATCCTCACAGACTTGTCTGTGAGGATCTTTGTATGTTGAGGTGATCTCCCTTGAATAAAAAACAAAAGAAGCTGCTTCTCATGCTCGCCGTGCTCTTCGCGGTCAATATGCTCGCGATCACGCTTGTCACCGGCGCGCACGCGGATCTCTACAAGCGCGGCGCCTCCGGCGAGACGGTGACGGAGATCCAGCGGCGTTTGAAGGCCTGGGGCTATTACAGCGGCGCGGTAGACGGGATCTACGGCAGCCGTACGGAGGCGGCGGTGCGCTGGTTCCAGCGCAAAAACGGCCTTTCCGTCGACGGACAGGTCGGCGATCAGACGCTTGCCGCGCTCGGCATCCCGTCCACAGGCGGCGGGGGCGGATCGCGGGGCGGCAGCTATGACGGCGACGTGCAGCTGCTTGCGCGCATCATCTCCGCCGAGGCGCGGGGCGAACCCTACCAGGGGCAGGTCGCGGTCGGCGCGGTCGTGCTCAATCGCGTGAAGCATCCCTCTTTCCCGGACACGCTCTCCGGCGTGATCTACCAGACCGACGCCTTCACCGCCGTCTCCGACGGCCAGTTCGACAAGCCCATCGCCGAGAGCGCATACCGCGCCGCGCAGGACGCCCTCAACGGCAGCGATCCCAGCGGCGGCGCGCTGTACTATTTCAACCCCGCTACCGCCACCAGCGCCTGGATCTGGTCGCGCCCGCTGATCGTCACGATCGGCAACCACAGATTCTGCGCATAGAGCGCGGCAAAGCTTGTCTGATTATTCACAAATCTATATTGAAAAGCATTTTTGTATAAGGTATAATCACTCCAAAGGATTTTTTGGAGGACGAGGGCATGTCATACTGCAAGAAATGCGGCGCCTATATCCCGGACGGACAGGAAATCTGCCTTGCCTGCGGATTTGACGAGGCGGGAGAAAAGAAAAAACAGGAAGGCGCATCCGCCTATGCCTATGCGCCGCAGAGCGAGACGGAAAGCCGAAACGAGGCCGACGCGCGCCGCCGCGCCGAGCAGCGCCGCCGCGAGCAGCAGGAGATGAATCGCAAGTGGGCCGAAAGCGAGCAGCGCCGCCGCCAGCAGCAGGAGGATTTCCGCCGCAGCCAGGAGGAGGCCGCCCGCCGCAGCGCCGAGTGGGACAGCCAGCGCACGCGGAATGAGGACGGTTTTTACCGTATCCACCGCGCCGCCGACAGCACCGCGGATTTCATCCGCAGCAGCGGCACGGAAGGCCGTCTGCTCGCGTATTTGTCGTATATCAGCTTCCTCTGCTTTTTGCCTTCCCTCCTCGGCGTGACCGATCCCTTTACCCGCTACCACGCCAAGCAGGGCCGCAAGCTCTTTTTTGCCTCGCTGATCCTCAGCTGGATCCCCGGCCTCAACGCGGTCGCGTGGCTTGCGCAGATCGTTCTCGCGGTCACCGGCATCCGCAACGTATCCAACGGAGAGATGAGAGAGCTGCCCATCGTCGGCCATATCGGCGAGCAGTAAAGAAAAAACGATATTTGCCGCGGCCCGGAACGGATACCCTGCTCCGGGCCGCTTTTTCGCGTTTTTCGGGGCGGTCTTATGTCAATCCGCCGCCGTTTCACCGGGTGCGTTTTGTTACTTTTGACGGAAGCCATTGCGTATTTTGTGTTGAAACGGCGGGAAAAACCACAAGATTTAGGTATGGGAAAAATTTCTCAAAAAAGCATCAAAAAAGCGTTGACAAGTTCCAAAGCAGGTGCTATATTACGACTTACCCGAGCAAAACTCGGGTGGATCGACCATGTCGGAAAGGCATTTTTTATCGATCAAAAAAGATAAAAAAAGCTTGACATGGCAATCCCGCTGTGCTATATTAATCAAGCTGCCCCCTTGAAAGAGGGAGCGGGGATGTACCTTGAAAATTGAACAATGTAAGAACAGCTTATGCAAAAATAAGCACCAAAGAAAAGGGTTTTTGAACAGGGCAGAAATGCTCTGAGACAATTTCTTTTGAGAGCTG
>JAFRDM010000081.1 GCA_017403885.1 Oscillospiraceae bacterium | reverse complement strand
CTGAGGAGTTTGGCCGTGGCCGCGCCTTTGCCGCCGGTGATGAACTCGGTCGTGCCGAAGAGGATCGTGAAGATGCCCCAGAGGATGTAGCCGAAGCCGATAAAGGTCTTGCGGCGGCCTTTGCGGTCGGACAGCGTGCCGAAGACGAAGGTGGAGATCGTCGTGGCGATCGCGGAGACGGCGACCATCCAGGAGATGATCGTGGGATCCTTGGCGATCTTGGCGTAGACGAAGGTGTTGAACCACTGATTTTCGATGTTCCAGACCAGCTGGCCGATTAGCCCGAGGCCCCAGACCAGCAGCCAGAAGCGCAGCGCGGAGCTTTTCTTTTCTTTCATTCCGAATGTCTCCTCTCGGAAAAGCTGATAGAAAAAGAATAGCACAAAACGAAGCGATGGGCAATTTTTTCTTCTGTCTTTTCCTCTTCTTTTCCGTTGCGCCGCAGCGCGGGACTTGCTATAATGGAAGCATCCTTAACGGAACACATTTTTCAAAGGAGGAAACAAACATGGCAAAGAAAGTTCTTCTTCTCTGCGGCGACTTCACCGAGGATTACGAGACCATGGTGCCCTTCCAGGCGCTGGGCGTCCTGGGCTACCAGGTCGACGCGGTCTGCCCCGACAAAAAGGCGGGCGAGACCGTCGCCACCGCGGTGCACGACTTCCTCGGCGAGCAGACCTACACCGAGCTGCGCGGCCACAACTTCGCGCTGACGGCCGACTTCGACGCCGTCAAGGTCGAGGATTACGAGGGCCTGTTCATCACCGGCGGCCGCGCCCCGGAGTATATCCGCCTCAACCCGCGCGTTCTCGAGATCGTGCGTGAGTTCTTCGCTCTCGGAAAGCCCGTCGCGGCGATCTGCCACGGCCCGCAGGTGCTGGCCGCGGCCGGCGTGCTCAAGGGCTACAAGGCCACGGCCTACCCCGCCGTCGGCCCGGACGTGACGCTCGCGGGCGGCGAATACGTGCCCGTTCCCGTCACCGACGCAGTCGTCGACCGCAACCTCGTCACCGCCCCCGCCTGGCCGGCCGACACCGCCATCGTGCGCGAGCTCGCCAGGCTCATGGGCGCGAAGATCGAGATCTGACCGCTCGAAAAGCAAAAAAAGATCCATCGGAAGTTTCCGATGGATCTTTTTTTTGTCGGAATGATCAGCCCTTGATCGCACCGGCCACGAAGCTGTCCTGGATCTTCTTTGAGAGGAAGACGTAGATGAACAGCGTCGGGAAGGTGGCGAGCACGAGCGCCGCGCCGATGGGGCCCCAGTCGGTCGTATACTGGCCGGAGAGGGCCTGGACGCCGACGGGCAGCGTGCGGTACGCGGACTTCGAGATGAAGATGTTGGCGAACATCAGCTCGTTCCAGCACTGCAGGAAGGTGTAAATGCCCACCGTCGCCACCGCGGGCTTCATCAGCGGCACGATGATCCGCAGAAAGATGCCCCAGGTGCTGCAGCCGTCGATGCAGGCCGACTCGTCCAGCTCGCGCGGGAGCTCGTTCATGAAGCCCGTGCACACGAGGATGGCCATCGCCAGCGAGAAGGCCGAGTAGGGAATGATCAGCGCCCAGTAGGTGTTGAGCAGGTGCAGGCGCGAGAGCGTGACGTAGACCGGCACGATCGAGGCGTGGATCGGGATCGTGAAGCCCAGCATAACGATATAAAACAGCGGCGGATTCTCCCGAAGTCCGCCGCTCCATTCTCTTTACAGCAGCCCCAGCAGCTCGCCGCGCACGCCGTCCATGCGCGCGTCCGCAAGACCGAAATCCATTTCCTTATAGCTCCATACGCTGCGGGCCACGCCGTGCCGCTCGAGCACAGCGTGCAGATCGCGGAACCACTTGACGGCCTCCTCCGGCGCGACGACGTCGATCACGCCGTACTCGCCGCAGTAGAGCTCCGCGCCTTCCTTTTCGGCTTTTTCCAGCGCAGGAGCGAGGAAATCCTCGATCCACGCCTCGGACACACCGCTCTCGGCATAGCTGACGCGGCGCTCGCGGTCGAAGCTCGCGTCCATCCAGTAGGCGCCCTGGTGGGTGAAGATGTGCGGCTCGTAGAAGTGGAAGTTGTAAATCACATGTTCGTCGTAGGGCGCGTCGAGCGCGGGCAGCGTCCGCGCGCTGTTCCAGCAATAGCTGCCCAGGAGCACGTCGATCCCGGGCGCGATCGCACGGATGCGCCGCACGCACTCGCGCGAGATGCGTTTCCAGGCGGGGAGATATTCCTCGCGCGTCACCTCGTTGAGCAGCTCGAAGGCCACGCGCTCACACAGCGCGCCGTAGCGTTCCGCAAAGCGCTCCCAGATCGTGTAGAAGTACTCCTGATACTTCTCGCTGTCGAAAAAGCCGTCCTCGTGCTCGCCGGAGTCGAAAGAAAAGCCCTGCGTCTTGTGCAGGTCGAGCACGGCGCGCAGGCCGTACTTCCCGCACTGCGTCAGCGCGGCGTCGATTCGCGCGAGGCCCTCCGGCTTCATGCTGCCGTCGGCGTTCTGGATCACGTCGTAATCGATCGGGATGCGCACATGGTCGAAGCCCCAGCGCGCGATCTGCGCGAAGTCGCTCTCCGTGATGAAGCCGTCGAGACGCTCGGCGCTGTAGTCGCACTGGCTCAGCCAGCCGCCGAGATTGACGCCCCTGTAAAAGCCGCGTTCTTTGAACATGGTTTGGTCTCCTTTCATGGAAAAACGGCTCTCCTGTGCGGGAGAGCCGTTTGCTTTTTTCTTATCCCTTGACGGAACCCGCGGTGACGCCGCGGATGATGGACTTGGAGAGGAAAATATACACGATGAGCACCGGCAGAATGGCCAGCAGGATGAACATGTACACCTTGCCCATGTCGAACTTGGAGTAGTCCGCAGAGCGGAGCTGGGCGATCATGATCGGGACGGTCTTGAGCTCGGCCTTGTCGAGCAGCAGCGCGGGGATGAAGTAGTTGTTCCACGAGGCGACGAAGGAGAAGATCATCTGCACAGCGATGGCGGGCTTCATGATCGGCAGCACGATCGTGTTGAAGGTCCGGAACTCGCCCGAGCCGTCGACGCGCGCGGCCTCGACCATCTCCATGGGCAGCACGCTCTCAAGGTACTGCTTCATGTAGAAAAACACGACCGGGGCGGCGATGGAGGGAACGATCAGGGGGATATAGTTGTTGGTCAGGTGGAATTTGTAGACCAGCTGGATGAAGCCGACGGCTGAGACCTGCGGCGGGATCATCATGACGGCCATGATGAACAGGAAGGCGGCCCTTTTGAGCCTGAAGTTGTAGACGTGGATGCCGTAGGCTGTCAGCGCCGAGAAATACGTGGTGAGGATCGCGGAACAGGAGGCGATGAAGAAGCTGTTGAGCATCCCGCGGGGGATGTTGATCGACTGGTCGTTCCAGGCGTTTTTCAGGTTGACCAGGAAGTTGTCCTTCGGCATCAGCGTGAAGCCGGCCTGCAGCTGGGCGTTCGAGCGCGTTGAGTTGATGATCAGCATGTAAAAGCTGAACAGGCACAGGGCGGCCAGGAAGATCAGGATCGTGTAAACGACGATTCGGGCGATGATCATCAGGATCCGGCCCTTGGTGTTTTCGGAATTTTTCACGGACTCTTCCTCCCTTCTCTCATCTGCGGGACGACTCTCTGTACGGCTTGGAGAGGCTGTTGTACACGAACATGCTCAGTCCGGCGGAAATCAGGAACAGCACGACGCTGATCGCGCCGCCCATGCCGTAGTTCTTGCTGGTACCGAGATAGTTGTTCAGGTACATGACCATCGTCATGCTGGCGCGGTCGGGCGTGCCCTTGCCGTTGGTCAGGACCTGCGGCACGTCGAACATCTGCAGGCCGCCGATCATCGCCGTGATGACCGTGTAGACCAGGATCGGCGCCAGCAGCGGCATCGTCACGCGGAAGAACACCTGCAGCGAGTTCGCTCCGTCGATCTCCGCGGCCTCGAACATGTTCTGGTCGATGCCCTGGATGCCGGCCATCAAAAGGATCGTTGTATTGCCGAACCACATCAGAAAGTTCATCAGGCTGATCAGCAGCCGCACGGAGATCTTCTCTCCCAGAAAGTTTACGCTCTTTTCCACGATGCCGTGGGAAAGCAGCAGCTGGTTCACGGGGCCGACCGTCGAAAAGATCGTGAAGAACAGCATCGAGAAGGCCGCCGCCATGATCAGGTTGGGCATGTAGATGACCGTCTTGAAGAACTGCTGGCCCTTGATGTTGAGCCGGTAGCTCGTGAAAAAGACCGCCAGCAGCAGCGCGACGACGATCTGCGGCACGGCGCCGAGGACCCAGAGGATCATCGTGTTGCCGAAATACTTGAGCATGCCGATCGTGCCGGTCTTGTCCGGGGTGAAGAGGGCTACGTAGTTCTTCAGGCCGACGAAGTTCGGTCCGATCTGCTTGAGACCGCTGCGGTAGTTTTCAAAAAAGCTGTTGTAGATCGTCATGATCTGCGGCGTCAGCGTGAAAATGAAATAGGTGATGAAGAAGGGCAGGATAAAGATATAGCCCCACTTTGCATAGCTCACACCTTTTTTCCTCGGTTTCAGTTTCTTGCCCATTTAGGCGATCCCTCCCGGTCTGATTTGCAGAAAAACGCTTCCCGGCGCGCCGCACGCGGCAGTGCGTCCGGAAGGGCTTTTCTTTTTCCGCAAAATCTGAGGCAAGGCAAAACGCCTTGCCTCAGACCCGCATCGTTTACGGTTGTACGAAGACTCCCGTCCGCTCAGATCACGGCGTGATGAGCTCGGGGTACTTCTCCTGGAGAGCCAGGTAGTAGTTGTTCAGAGCGGTCTCCTTGTCGACAAGGCCCTGGAAGTACTGCTGGAGATTGTTCTGCAGATCCTCGTTGCAGGCCTGGTCATACATGGTGTGGTTCTCCCACTTGATGTTGTCGGTCATGGCGGAGAACACGGCGACGGGGTTCTGGCCGCCCAGGAACTCGCTGCCGAAGGTGGGATCGTCGGCGAACTTGGCGTTGACAGCCATGTTGTTGGAGAACTGCGCCTGCTCGGTGACGAGCTTGGAGCAGACTTCCTCATTGTTGGTGAAGAGGTTCATGATCTCGGCAACAGCCTCGGCGTTGTCGGTGCCGGTAGGCGCCATCATCCAGGTGCCGCCCCAGAAGTGAGCAGCGGGGCCTTCGCAGATGGCCCAGTCGCCGATGCAGCCCTTCTCGGGATCCTGGGCGTTGCCCATGCAGAAGTTGAAGTACCAGGCCGGGCCGAAGAAGCACATGGTCTTGCCGTCGGCGAACATCTGGTCGTTCTTGGGCTGATCCCAAATGCCGGAGTCAGCCAGGGTGTACTCGTTCTCGCAGAAGGTCTCGGTCTGGGCGATCCAGGCGAGGATCTGATCGTCGAACTGGAGTTCGTTGTTCTCGTTGACCCAGGGAGAGGTGCAGTTGTTGGAGAAGGGACGGTAGGTCTCGGCGAAGGAGGCGGTCATGTAGTAGCCCTTGGCCTTGGCGTCGGCGGCAACGGCATTGAACTTCTCCCAGCTGTTCAGGAGCTCCTGGACCTCGGCGGGATCATCGGTGCCGAGCACGTCCTTGGCGATGGAGCGGCGATAGATCAGCGCGGAGGGGCAGCACTGGAAGGACACGCCCTTCACAACGCCGTTCTCGTCAGAAGCGGCCTTGACGGTGTACTTGTACATGTTGGAGAAGTCGGTCACGCCGATCTTGGTGATGTCCTGGGTGTACTCGGACTCAGCGTACTTCTGGATGTAGTCGGCTTCGGCAAGGAACAGGTCGACCTTGTCGTTGTCGGCCGCGTCGGCCTGAGCGAGCAGAGCCTCGTCGAGCTTCTGCTGGTAGGCGCCGTTGTCGCTCGGGGTGATGACGAAGTTGATCTTGGTAACGCCGTCGGGCAGATACCAGTCGCCGTCCTTCTCAACGGCGTAGTAGGCCTTCAGGAAGCCGATGAACTCTTCGTTCCAGGCATACAGGTTGAAGACCTTCGCGTCGGCCTCGGCGGGGGCTTCGGCGGCGGGGGCTTCGGCAGCGGGGGCCTCGGCGGCGGGAGCCTCTGCAGCGGGAGCTTCGGCAGCGGGAGCTTCGGCAGCGGGAGCCGGAGCAGCCTGCTGGCCGCAGGCGCAGAGCGCAAACACCATGACGAGCGCCAGGAGCATTGCGATAAGCTTTTTCATTACTTTTCCTCCTAAATGATTTGTGTGATTCTATATATTGTGGGTTGCCCCACGGATCACCGTGATTCAGACTGCCGGGGAACGAAGGTCTTTCACGCTCTCGCCCTCCCACAGGCGGCCGGACACGATCTGCCGGTCGATGAGCGTGGTCCTGGGATGCTCGATGAGCTCGATGAGGCGGGCGGCCGCCTCGCGGCCGAGACCCGTCGTGCTCTGGCGCCAGGTCGTCAGCTTCGGGCTGATGACCTCGGCGAGGTGGATGCCGTCATAGCCGACGGCGGAGATATCCTCCGGAATGCGGAGCCCCGCTTCGGTGATGGCGTTGAAGCCGCCGATGTAGGAGAAGTCGTCCGGGAAGAAGATGCAGCTCGGTCTTTCCGGCAGCGCGAGCAGCTTTTTCGTCGCCTCGTAGCAGCCCTCGGTGTCATGGTAGGCGCCCTGAACAAGGTATTCCTCCCGTTCGGGGATCCCCAGCGCCTCGCAGGCGCGGTGGAAGCCGACCAGACGGCTCTCGGTGACGGTCGTGCGCTCGCCGTGGATGAAGGCGAGCCTGCGGTGGCCCTTTCCCGCCGTATAGCGCACCAGCTCCTCCATGCCGCGGACGTTGTCGGACATGACGGCGATCCGGTTGTTGAACACGTGGTCGATGGTCACGACGGGGAGATCGGATTCGACCAGCTCGATGACCATGGGATCCCGGAAATCCACCGAGGCGATCACCACGCCGTCGACCCCGCGGTAGAGGCAGTGCTGCAGATAGGTGGTGGGCCGCTGTGCGACGGTGCGGTTGATAAAGGTGATATCGTAACCGCTCGACTCGGCCTCGACGCGGACGCTGTCAAGCACGGAGGAGAAAAACTCGTGCGCCAGACCGCTGCTGCGCTCGTCGACGAAGAGCACGCCGATGTTGTAGCTGCGGTTGGTCTTCAGCGCGCGGGCGGAGGCGTTGGCCAGATAGCCCAGCTCCTCGGCCGCGCTGCGCACACGCTCGCGCGTCTCTTCGCTGACGTCGCGGTGCCCGTTGAGCGCTTTGCTGACCGTGGCAATGGAGACGCCGCATCGGTTTGCGATGTCTTTGATGGAAACCACGGCGGCCCGCCCCCTGCACTTAAACGTTTTCGATACAAACAAAATAGCGCATGATTGCAAAAAAAGCAAGCGAATGTGTTAATTTCGTAAAAATTCGTCTGTTATTCACAGTTGTCTGCCTGCTTTTTTGTGGATTATGCCGGTATCGTATTCTCGTCTCTCAGGCGTTCGCCCAAGTATGCAAACGAAAAATCGCAAAAACCCGTCTGTATTTTGAAAAAAAGCTTGCTTTTTTCTTTCAAATCGGCTAACCTAAACAGGAAAGCGCTTACTTAAACGTTTTCTAAAACCTTATGGAGGCAAGCCATGCAGTACGGTTATTTCGATGATGCGCGCCGCGAGTACGTGATCACCACGCCGCGCACTCCCCTGCCCTGGATCAATTATTTGGGCAGCGAGGCCTTTTTTGCGCTCTGCTCCAACACGGCCGGAGGCTATGCCTTTTACCGCGACGCGCGGCTGCGCCGTCTGACGCGCTATCGCTACAACAACAGTCCCCTCGACGCCGAGGGCTTCCGTATGTATATAAAGGATGGCGAGAGCGTCTGGAATCCCGGCTGGCAGCCTGTGCAGGCCGAGCTTGCGTCCTACCGCTGCCGCCACGGGCTGGGCTATACGGTCATCGAGGGAGAAAAGGGCGGCGTCGCCGTCACGCAGGAGCTCCTCGTCCCGCAGGGGGACGACTGCCTGCTCACGCGCGTAACGGTGCGCAACAACAGTCCGGCGGAAAAATCGCTGCGGCTCTTCCCCTATGTGGAATTCTGTCTCTGGGACGCGATGGACGACGCCTCCAACTTCCAGCGCAACTATTCCACGGGAGAGGTGGAGGTCTGCGGCGCGGCGATCTATCACAAAACGGAATACCGCGAGCGGCGCGATCATTACGCCGTTTTCTGGGCGGATCGCCTGCCGGACGGCTTCGATACCTCCCGCGACGCCTTTCTCGGCGTATACGGCAGCCCGGCGCGGCCCGAGGCCGTTTTCGGCGCAGGCTGCACAGGCAGCGTCGCCCACGGCTGGCAGCCCGTTGCGGCGCAGCAGTTCAACCTTTCTCTCGCTCCCGGCAAGAGCGCGTCGATCCTCTTCGGTCTCGGCTATATCGAGAACCCGCGCGAGGAAAAATGGGCCGCCCCCGGCGTGATCAGCAAGACCCGCGCCGAGGCCATGATCGCGCGTTACTCCTCTTCCTCCGCCTTCGACGGGGCGATGGAGAGACTGCGCGCATACTGGGACGAGCTGCTGGGGAACTACCGCGTGTCCTCCGGCGAGGAAAAGCTCGACCGCATGGTCAACATCTGGAACCAGTACCAGTGCATGGTCACCTTCAACATGAGCCGCTCGGCCAGCTATTTTGAATCCGGCATGGGCCGCGGGATGGGATTCCGCGACTCCTGCCAGGATCTGCTGGGCTTCGTGCACATGATACCCGAACGGGCGCGCGAGCGCATCCTCGACATCGCCGCCACGCAGTTCCCGGACGGCAGCGCCTATCATCAGTACCAGCCCCTGACCAAAAAGGGCAACCTCGCCGTGGGCAGCGGCTTCAACGACGACCCGCTGTGGCTGATAGCGGGCGTGGACGCCTATCTGCGCGAGACCGGCGACTGGAGCATCCTTGACGAGCGTGTGGATTTTGACAACGATCCCTCTCTGGCACAGCCCCTGCTGGAGCATCTGCGCCGCAGCTTTGATTATACCCGCACGCATCTCGGCCCGCACGGCCTGCCGCTGATCGGACGGGCCGACTGGAACGACTGTCTCAATCTCAACTGCTTTTCCGAGCACCCGGGCGAAAGCTTTCAGACGACCGGCCCGAGCGAGGGCCCCGCGGCAGAGAGCGTGTTCATCGCCGGTATGTTCGTCAAGTACGGCCGCGCGTGGACGGAGATCTGCCGCCGTCTCGGTCTCGAGGACGAAGCCGCCGCAGGCGACGAGGCGATCGCCGCCGTGGAAAAGGCCGCTCTGACGAGCGGCTGGGACGGCGCGTGGTTCCGCCGCGCCTTCGACGCCTTCGGGAAGGTCGTGGGCGGAAAGGAATGCGAGGAAGGGCAGATCTTCATCGAGCCGCAGGGCATGTGCGTCATGGCCGGCATCGGAAAGGAAACGGGCGAGGCCGCCAGAGCGCTTGAGAGCGTGAGGGAACGCCTCGACACGAAGTACGGCATCGTCCTGCTGCAGCCCGCTTACACCCGCTATCATCTCGAGCTGGGCGAGATCACGAGCTATCCTCCCGGCTACAAGGAAAACGCGGGCATCTTCTGCCACAACAACCCATGGATCGTCTGCGCCGAGGCCGAGCTGGGACACGGCGAGCGCGCCTTCGAGGTCTATCGCCGCACCGCTCCCGCCTATATCGAAAGCATCAGCGAGATCCATCGCACCGAGCCTTACGTCTACAGTCAGATGATCGCCGGCCGCGACGCGCCGAGCTTCGGCGAGGGCAAGAACAGCTGGCTCACAGGCACCGCCGCCTGGACCTTTGTAAGCGTCTCGCAGGCGATTTTGGGCGTACAGCCCACGCTCGACGGCCTGCGGATCGACCCCTGCGTCCCCGCCTTCCTTCGCCGCTTCACGCTCTGCCGCCGCTACCGCGGCGCGGTCTACGAGATCACGGTGGAAAACCCGGACGGCGCGGAAAAGGGCGTGCGCTCCGTCACGGTGGACGGACTCCCGATCGAGGGCCAGGTCCTGCCCGTACAGCCGGAGGGCGCGCGCGTGTCCGTTGTCGTGTACATGGGATGAGCACAGCTGCCGGATCAACAAAAGAAAAAGAAGTGAGCCGCGAGGCTCACTTCTTTTTCTTTTGCTTATTGCGGCGCAGCTCCTCGTCTACGATGGCTGCGACCCGCTGCGTGCTCTCGATCGAGAGCGGCGGGTCGGCGCCGCGCT
>JAFRDM010000080.1 GCA_017403885.1 Oscillospiraceae bacterium | reverse complement strand
CCAAGACGAGCTGCGAAATGTACCCCTTCGTGCCCAGCGAGGCGGCGCCCCATTATCGCGGCAGGATCGTCTTCCACCCCGAGAAGTGCATCAACTGCGGCATGTGCGAGCGCGTGTGCGCCGGCGGCGCGATCAAGACCGAGTCCGTCCCCGTCGAGGGCGGCCAGCAGATCACCCGCACGTTCAATCTCGGCTCCTGCACCTTCTGCAGCCACTGCGCCGATTTTTGCCATGAGCACGCGATCGAGCTGACGGGCGACTACCACATGGTCGCCACCAAGGAGGAGGATCTGCTCGTTACCGGCACCTTCTTCAAGGCCGCGCCCAAGAAGCCCGCTCCCAAGCCCGCCCCCGCCCCCAAGGCCGCGTCCGCCGCGCCGGCCGCCGCCGTGCCCGGGACGATCAAGCCGCGCGACGACGGCAAGCCCGTTCAGGTCCCGTCCAAGTGCGTCTACTGCACGCTCTGCGCCAAGAAGTGCCCCGCCGGGGCGCTGACGGTCGACCGCGCTGCCAAGACCTGGACCCTGGACGAGGAAGCCTGCGTCGGCTGCGGCACCTGCGCCGCCGCCTGCCCGAAGAAGGCCATCCTCATGCCCGGGGACGAACCCTTCGTTCCCGCCGCGGAGGCCCCGAAGGCCGAAGAGCCCAAGGCCGCGCCTGCCGCGCCGGTCACGCCGCGCGACGACGGCAAGCCCGTTCAGGACCCGTCCAAGTGCGTCTACTGCACGCTCTGCGCCAAGAAGTGCCCCGCCGGGGCGCTGACGGTCGACCGTGCGGCCAAGACCTGGACTCTGGACGAGGAGGCCTGCGTGGCCTGCGGCACCTGCGCCGGCGTCTGCCCGAAGGACGCCATCGTCATGTAAGAACAGCAATAAACAGCAAAGAGCGCTTCCGAAAAACGGAAGCGCTCTTTTCCATTTTCAGACATGGAAAAACGCATAAAGCTGTGCTATGATGGGGAAAAAAGAGAAGGAGGGGGCGCGCGTGGAATTCGTCAACGGCCTCGAGCATCCCGCAGAGATCGGGGCGCTGTTCCGGGAATATACCGACATGCTGGTGGAGAACGACCCGAAGTTCGCCTATTATCTCGAGCTGCAGGATTACGACGAGGAGCTGCGGCACCTTGAGAGTAAATACGGCCCGCCCCGCGGCCGATTGATCCTGGCAATGGAAGGCGGCGAGGCTGCCGGCAGCATCGCGCTCAAGGAGATGGACGCGGAGCGCTGCGAGCTCAAGCGGCTCTATGTCCGCCCGGCCTTCCGCGGGCGTGGGCTGGGGCGAGCCCTCACCGAAATGATCATAGCCGCCGCGCGCGAGATCGGGTATAAGGAGATGCTGCTCGATACGCTGCCCTTCCTGCAGAGCGCGCAGCATATCTATCGTGCCGCCGGCTTCCGCGAGATGGAAAAGTACAACGACAGCCCCATGGACGACGCGACCTACATGAAGCTGGAGCTTTGAGGCCCGAAGCTCGGCGAAATATTGACGAAATCAACTCTTTGTGCTAATATACAAGCTAATTTGTTCCCAAAGGAGATGGAGATCCGCATTATGGACGATGGCAGTCGATTGCCATGGATCATTGCAATCATTCTTTTGTTCTGCGCCATGTACTTTGCCGTCACCGAGACGGCCATGGCCTCTGCGTCGCGCACGAAGATCAAAACAGCGGCCGACCGCGGCGACACGCGCGCGAAGGACGCGCTGTTTCTGCTTGACAACTTCGACCGCGCGATCACCAGCATACTGATCGGTACGAACATCGTACATATCGCCGTCGCCTCGATTGTGACCGTCGCGGTCACAAGGCGCTGGGGATTGAGCGTTGTTACTCTCAGCACGGTCGTCACCACGATCGTGGTGTTCTTTCTCGGCGAGATGCTGCCGAAGAGCCTGGGCAAGAAGTACAGCGAAAAGCTGCTGCTCTCCTGCGCGGGACCGATGCGCGTGCTGATGAAGCTTTTTGCCCCGCTCTCCGCGCTGCTCACGGCGATCGGGCAAGGCGCGGCAAAGCTCTCGAAGGGCGATCCGGAGATCACGGTCACCGAGGATGAGCTGTACGACATCATCGAGGACATGACCGAGGAGGGCAGCCTTGACGAAGAGCAGGGCGAGCTGATCTCTTCAGCGCTTCAGTTCGGCGACGTCACGGTCGAGAGCATCCTCACTCCGCGCGTGGACGTCTCTGCCATCGACATCAACGACTCTCTCGAGGAGATCCTCCGTCTGGTCAGAGAGCAGAACCACAGCCGTCTGCCCGTCTATGAGGGCACGATCGACAACATCATCGGGATCCTGCAGATCCGCACGTTCATCAAGGCCTATCTGCATCTGGGGAAGAACACCGAGCTCCGCCCCCTGCTGGACGAGCCCTTCTTCATCCACCAGAGCACGAATATCGACGAGCTGCTGCCCATCATGTCCAAGGGCAAAAAGAGCATGGCCGTCGTCACCGACAACTACGGCGGCACGGTCGGTATCGTCACGATCGAGGATATCCTCGAAGAGCTCGTCGGAGAGATCTGGGACGAGGACGACGTGGTCGAAGAACCGATCGCGGACCTCGGCGGGGGCGTTTTCCGCGTGGACGCGGAGGAGACCGTCAGCGATGTGTTCGAGCATCTGGGCTTCGAGGACCCCGAGGAGGACGAAGAGCTGGTCAACACACAGATGGGCGAGTGGGCCTATGAGCAGTTCACCGCCATCCCCCGTGTGGGCGAAAGCTTTTCTTATCACGGGCTCTCCGTCACGGTCGACGAGATGGAGCACAACCGCATCCTCAAGCTGAAGGTCGAGCTCCTTCCGCGGGAAGAGGAAGGGGGCGAGGACGCATGACGACGATTCTGGCAGTCGCGGCGGGCATCCTTGTCTGCCTGTGTCTCTCCGCCTTCTGCTCGTCGGCGGAAATGGCCTATTCCTCCTGCAACACCGTGCGGCTGGAAAACCTGCGTGACGACGGTGCGCGGCGCGCCGGCGCCGCGGTGAAGATCACCGAAAAGTTTGACGACGCGCTCTCGGCCATCCTCATCGGAAATAATCTGGCCAATATCGCGGCGTCCTCGCTCGGCTCCGTATTCGTCATCCTGCTGCTCGGCGGCGACGAATACGCCTGGGCCGCCACCGTGATCCTCACGGTGCTGGTCATCATCTTCGGCGAAACCATCCCGAAGATCACGGCCAAAAAGGCCGCCAACACGCTTTCTCTGCGCTACGCCTACGCCGTGCGCGGCATGATGATCGTGCTCAAGCCGATCGTCTGGCTCGTGGTGGGCCTTGCGCATCTCATCACCGGCGGCGAAAAGCCCGCGGACGAGACCGACGGCGAAGAGGCCGTCGAGGAGCTGCAGTCCATCATTGAGACCGCCGAGGACGAGGCCGTCATCGATGAGGACCAGTCCGAGCTGCTGCAGGCCGCGATCGACTTCTCCGAGATCTCCGCCATGGAAGTCATGACCGCGCGCGTGGACGTCTGCGCGATCGACATCGAGGACGACTGGAACGAGATCGTCTCCGTCGTCGAGGAGGCGTCTTTCTCGCGTCTGCCGGTTTACGAGGGCAGTATCGACAATGTCATCGGCGTGCTGTATCTCAACCATTTCCTCAAGGCCCTGACCGAAAAGGGCCGGCGCACCGATATCCGCAAGCTGCTGATGCAGCCCTGCTATGTGTACAAGACCATGAAGCTGCCCGCGGTGCTCAGTCTGCTGCGTAAGGCCAAGCAGCACCTCGCCATTGTCACGGACGAATACGGCGGGACGCTCGGCGTCATCTCGATGGAGGACGTGCTTGAGCAGATCGTCGGCGACATCTGGGACGACACGGACGTGATCGAACAGGAGGTCGTCGAGCGCGCCGAGGGTGAGTATGAGCTCGACGGCGACATGAACATCTACGACTTCCTCGAGCTTGTCGGCATCGGGGAAGAGGACTTCGAGGCCGAGAGCGCGACGCTCGGCGGCTGGACGGTGGAGCGCTTCGGCGTTTTTCCGAAGAAGGGAGACAGCTTCCGCTATGAGAACGTCACCGTCACCGTGCTGACGATGGACGGCCGCCGCGTCGAAAAGCTGCTCGTCAAGGTTGAGCCGCCCGCCGCGGAAGAGAAGTAAGCCGCGCCTTGAAAAAGGCAAAAAAATGACTGTGCGCCCGCTCCCGAAAAAGAGCGGGCGCATTTTATGGAAAAGACAGGAATTTCTTCTTTTCGCTCTTGACACCACATGCGGCGTGTGGTATTATATCCAAGCTAAATCAATATCGCGGGGTAGAGCAGCTGGTAGCTCGTCGGGCTCATAACCCGGAGGTCGTTGGTTCAAATCCTTCCCCCGCAACCATATCGGGTGGATGTAACGGATTTCAGTTACATCCACCTGTTTTTTTGCGCGTTTCCTTGAAATTGATTGAAGTAGTTGCTATCATTCAATCATCCCCCCGACGCAGGAGGTTTCTTATGCAGGATCGAT
>JAFRDM010000079.1 GCA_017403885.1 Oscillospiraceae bacterium | reverse complement strand
TTGTTGAGGAGCCCGTGATCGAGGAGCCCGTCGTCGAGGAGCCCGTCGTTGAGGAGCCCGCCGTCGAGGAGCCCGCCGTCGAGGAGCCCGTCGTTGAGGAGCCTGTCGTCGAGGAGCCCGCCGTCGAGGAGCCTGTCGTCGAGGAGCCCGTCGTTGAAGAGCCCGCCGTCGAAGAGTCCGTGATCGAAGATCTTGCGGTCCCGGCTGCCCCGGCTTCCTCCGGAACCACTGCCGCTCTCGCTGCGCTCGGCGGCGTCAGTGGGAGAGAGATTGTCCATTTGACCGAAGAAAAAGAGTATCCTGCCGCTCCGCTTGTCGAGGAGATCCTCGCCAATGAGACTCCCCTGAATTCCGCCGCGGCAAATATCGAGAACAGCGGCAGCTGCTGGGCCCTCCTGAATCTGCTTCTGCTTGGACTCTCGGCCTATGCCTTCCTCCCGATCCTCACGCTGCGCCGGAAGCTCGAGCGCGTCAGAAAACTGGGCGAAAACGGCCGCTTCGCTCTCGCGGTGGAAGCACTGATCGTCGCGATCGCTCTGGTCGCCTTCCTTTCCATGCAGGACCTCAGCGCACCGATGGTCATCGCCGATGCACTCACGCTCCCGATGGCTTTCCTCTCGGCTGCGCTCCTGGCAATCGAGTATGGCATGCGCCGCGCCGACAGTGCGTCCCGCGCCAATGCATGACGGCCCGGAACGAAGGAGGCCAAATGAACAAGCAGACGTCTCAGCGGATCGGATGCAGGCATAAAGGCTGATCTGCAGCAGGAAAAACCTCCCGCCACATTTCGTGGCGGGAGGTTTTTCCTGCTGAAACCGGACGGGGACATTGCTTCTTAACGCAAAAAACCGTTGATGATCTGCTCCTCGGCCTCGGCCTCGGTCAGGCCGAGCGTCATGAGCTTGATCAGCTGATCGCCCGCGATCTTGCCGATCGCGGCTTCGTGCACGAGCATCGCGTCCACGTCGTTGGCCTCCAGCGAGGGGATGGCCAGAATATGGCCGCGGTCCATGATGATCGAATCGCACTCGGTATGGCCGCTGCAGGGGGCGTTGCCGGTGATGCGGGCGTTGAAGGTCTGCGTCGAGTCGTCGCGCGCGACCGAGCGGGAGACCACGTCCGCCGTCGCGCCCGCGCCGTTGAGATTGACCTGATAGCTGCTGACGGCGTTCTGGACGCCGTGCGTCATCAGACGCTCCTTGACGATCAGCTTTGCGCCGGCCTTCAGCTCGGCGAGCGTCGTGCGTTCGGTGGAGTCGACGCCCTTGATCTGCTCCATCTCCATTTCCATGGAGCTGTCCTCGTCCATGTAGCACTCGGTCACGGGGTTGAGGATGCGCTTGCCCGTCCCGTCGCCGGAGCCGTAGTGCTTTTCCACGTATTTCACCTTCGCGCCCCGGCCGACGAAGAAGCGGTGCACGCCGTCGTGCTCGCTGTCGTGTCCGCCGCAGTTGTCGATGCCGCAGCCCGCGACGATCACCACGTCGCAGTCCTCGCCGATGTAAAAGTCGTTATACACCGTCTCCTTGATGCCGCTCTCGGAGATCACGACGGGGATATGCACGCTCTCGTTCTTCGTGCCAGGCTTGATATGGATGTCGATGCCGCTGCCGTTTTCCTTCGAGACGATGTCGATGTTGGCCGTGGTGTTGCGCCCCGCCAGCTTGCTGTTGGCGCGGAAGTTATAGGCTCCCGCCGGGACGGAATGGAGATCGGCGATCTCGGAGATCAGCCGCTTCTGGATCGCGTCAAGTTTTACCATGCTTCCGCCCTCCCTTACTGCAGCATCTCGCAGACGCTCACCGGGGCGGATTTCCCGATCAGCGCCGGCAGGATCTCGTCCGGGCGGCCGCGCATGGTGATGCTGCCGCCGGAGAGCACGACGATCTCATCGGCGATCCGCAGGATGCGCTCCTGGTGCGAGATGATGACGATCGAGCTGTCCTTGATCTCGCGGCGCATGTTCTCAAAGATACGGATGAGGTTTTGAAAGCTCCACAGGTCGATGCCGGCCTCGGGCTCGTCAAAGACGCTCAGACGGGTCTGCCGCGCGAGGAGCGTCGCGATCTCGATGCGTTTGAGCTCGCCGCCGGAGAGGGAGGAGTTGATCTCGCGGTCGATATAATCGCGGGCGCAGAGCCCCACCTCCGAGAGATAGGTGCAGGCGGCCGAGACGGTCAGGTTCCGGCCCGCGGCGAGGCGCAGCAGATCCTGCACGCGGATGCCCTTGAAGCGCACGGGCTGCTGGAAGGCAAAGCTGATGCCCTTTTTCGCGCGCTCCGTGATATCCAGCGCGGTGATGTCCTCGCCGTCGAGAAGGATCTGACCCGAGAGGGGCTTTTCGATGCCCATGATCAGACGCGCGAGCGTGGATTTGCCGCTGCCGTTGGGGCCGGTGATGACCACGAATTTGCCGTCCTCGATCGTCAGACTCAGGTCGTGGATGATCTCCTTTTCCCGCTCGGCCTCGCTCACGGCGAAGCTGAGGTTCTGTATTGCAAGCATGTTTCCTTTTCTGCTCCTTTGTTTTTGTCAGCGCTCTCATTGTAAGCCAAAGCGCGCGGCTTTGCAAGCGGCAAAAAAACGCGCTTGCGATTGACTTTTTCCCTCTGAGCCGATAAAATATTATAAGACAAAAAAAGCGACGCGGCGCTCCCGAAGGGAAGCGCCTTTTAGAATGCCCGCAGGAGGAAAAAACGGCATGGACAAAAAGACGGAAATAAACGGACGCCTGTTCAAAAAAGAACTCGGTCTCGAGACCTTTGTTTTCCCGCTGATCTTCATCGCCTTCTTCGCGCTGTTCATCGTCAGGATGGGGCTGGCCAACACGCTGAACACGATGATGAACACGGCCTACCGGCTGCTGATCGACACGGTGCTCTATCTCACGGCGGTCTGTGTGATCATGGGCGCGGTGTCGGCGCTGCTGAACGAATTCGGCTTCGTCTCGCTGCTCAACCGCCTGCTCCAGCCGCTGATGCGCCCGGTGTTCGGCATGCCCGGCGCGGCCTCGCTCGGCGTGGTCACGACCTTTCTTTCCGACAACCCGGCGATCCTCGCCCTGGCCGAGGACCAGAATTTCCGCCGCTATTTCAAGGCGTATCAGTTCCCGGCGCTGACCAACCTCGGCACCGCCTTCGGCATGGGACTGATCGTCTGCTCATACATGTACAGCCTTTCCCCGCTGATGGGGCGGCCGCTCGGACTCGCGGTGATCGTAGGCCTCGTCGGCGCGCTCATCGGCAGCATCGTCAGCACGCGGCTGATGCTGATCTTCACGAAAAAGCACTTCGGGACGGAGGCTCCGGTCGCCTCCTCCGGGGGAGAGGCGGTCGAGATGCCCGAAAAGATGCGCCCGGTGCGCGACGGCGGCGTCGGCAGCCGCATGATGAACGCCCTTCTGGAGGGCGGCCACAACGGCGTGAAGATGGGCGTGAGCATCGTGCCCGGCGTCCTCGTGGTCTGCACGCTCGTGATGATGCTCATCAACGGCCCCTCCGCGGACGGTACTTACACCGGCAGCGCTTACGAGGGCATCCGCCTGCTGCCGATGCTCGCGGGCAAGATCGACTTCATCCTCAAGCCGCTCTTCGGCTTCACCTCGCCCGAGGCCGTAGGCGTCCCGGTCACGGCGCTCGGCGCGGCCGGCGCCTCGCTGTCCATGACCGCCACGCTCATCCGTCAGGGTCTGATCGGCCCCTGCGATATCGCGGTGTTCACGGCGATGTGCATGTGCTGGAGCGGTTACCTGAGCACCCACACCTCGATGATGGACTCGCTCGGCTGCAAGGAGCTGATCGGCAAGGCCATCGGCTGCCACACGCTCGGCGGCTTCTGCGCGGGCATCGCGGCCCACTGGATCTTCGTGCTGCTGAGCATGATCGGATAAGGCGGGGGAAGGATATGGAAGAGAAAAAAACACCTGTTGAGACCGTCCGGCTGTCGAGCTGCATGTGGCTCGGCGGGGCGGACTGCATGATCACCACGCTCAACAACATCGTCACGGGCGGCGGCCTTACCTATTTCTTCGTCAATCACCTGGGCATGAGCCCGGCCTCCAGCGCGCTGTGCTGGCTGCTCTTCGGGCTGTGGAACGCGCTCAACGACCCGCTCTTCGGCTATATCTCCGACAGGACCAAAAGCGGCCTGGGGCGCCGCATCCCCTATATCCGCTACGGCTCGATCGCCGTGGCGGCGGTGTTCATCCTGTCGTGGACGCTGTGGTTCCCCTCCCGCTCGAACGCCGCGCTCTTCGCGCAGATGTTCCTCTCACTGTTCCTCTTCGACAGCCTCTACACGGCCATCGCCACCTCGCTTTACGTCATGCCCTTTGAGATGGCCGTCACCAACAAAGCGCGCGGGAAGATCATGCTCGTCAAGCTGATCTTCGGCCTTGTCGCGCTGGCGGTGCCGCTGGTGCTGCTTGCGGAGCTGGAGCGTCTGCTCGGCGCTTCGCCCGCGGCCTTCCGCCGCCTGATGCTCGTCATCGGCGCCGCGGCGGGCGCGATCATGTTCTTCTCCACCTTCTTCTACCGTGAGAACGGCTATACGAAGGAGGAGGAGCAGTACCCCTTTCTCCGCTCGCTCGTCACCTGTCTGAAGAACAGGAGCTTTCTGGTATTCGAGAGTATTTCCTTCTCCGTCACCTTCATCCAGACCGCGCTGATGATCGGCCTGAGCTATTATTTCGACGCCTTCGGCATCAACTATCTCTTCTGCTACGGCGCGATGTTCCTCGGCATCCTCTTCGGCATCTGGCTGTGGATGAAGCCCGGCGCGGTCTGGAAGGTCAAAAAGAGCATCATCCTCATGTGCCTGATCTTCGGCGGGACGCTTGCCGTCATGCTCGTGCTCGGGCGGTATACCGCGGCGGGCATCGTCGGCTTCTTCGGCGCGGGCATCGGCTTCGCGGGCGGCATGTACGAGGTGCCGCTGATGTTCGGCGACGTGATGGACTATGACGAAAAGCTCTGCGGCCTGCGGCGCGAGGGCATGTACGCGGGGGTGAACAGTCTCATCTGCAAGCCCGCCATCAGCTTTGCCAACGCGCTTTTCCCGATCATGCTGGGCTGGTTCGGCTACAACACCGCGCTGACCGTCTCGGCGCAGAGCGCGACGGCCAAGCTGGGCGTGCGCGTGGCCTGGCTCGCGATCCCGATCGCGCTGCTGCTGCTCTGCGCGGCGCTGATCCGCCGCTTCTACCCGCTGGGCGGTCCGGAATGGGACCGCGCGAAGGAGGAGCTCGCCCGCCGGCACGAGGAAAAGCAGCGCGCCTACGAAGAGGAAATGCTGAACAGAAGTTGACATAATCCTTTTCTCCATAGCGAAACGAGGCTTGAAACCATGCAGAAAACGACCACAAAAGATATGACCGAGGGCCCGATCCTCCGCCAGCTGATCGCCTTCGCGCTGCCGCTCATGCTCGGGAACGTGTTCCAGATGCTCTACAACACGGTCGACTCCGTGATCGTGGGCAATTTCGTGAGCAAGCAGGCGCTGGCCGCGATCGGCTCGACGACGATGATCGTCAACCTTTTCGTCTTTTTCTTCAACGGTTTTTCCGTCGGCGCGGGCGTGGTGATCGGGCAGTATTTCGGCGCGAAGGACCTGAAAAAGCTGCACGATGCCATCGAGACCACGATGGCCGCGACCTTTGTCCTGAGCGTTCTCTTCTCCCTGCTGAGCATCGTGATCGTAGACCCGATGCTGCGCTTCATGAGCACGCCGGACGACGTGTTCGGCGACGCCTCGCTCTATCTCCACATCTATCTCGGCGGGATCTCGGGGCTGCTGATCTACAATATGGGCAGCGGGATCCTGCGCGCGGTGGGCGACTCGACGCGGCCGCTGTATTTTCTGATCTTCACGAGCCTTCTGAACATCGCGCTCGACCTCTTCTTTGTGCTGGTGCTGAAGATGGGCGTCGCGGGCGCGGCCGTGGCGACGATCGTTTCCCAGTTCCTCTCCGCGGTGCTGATCCTTGTCCTGCTCAGCCGTACGCGGGACATCTACCGTCTGGAATGGCGCGAGCTGCGGATCGACTGGCCGATCCTGCGCAGAGTCTTCGCCATCGGTCTCCCGGCGGCCGTCCAGTCGGTCATCACGGCCTTCTCCAACGTCTTTGTGCAGAGCTATATCAACGTCTTCGGCTCCGACGTCATGGCGGGCTGGAGCAGCTACAACAAGCTGGACATGTTCATCATGCTGCCCATGCAGAGCATGGCCATGGCCTCGACCACCTTCGTCTCGCAGAACGTCGGCGCGGGCAGGGACCGCCGCAGCGACCGCGGCACCGTCGCCGCGCTGGGGATCACCGTCGCCGTGACCGGCGGCATCATCGCCCTGCTCGATATCTTCGCGCCGCAGGCGGTGCGGCTTTTCTCACCGGACGAGGGCGTGATCCGCTACGGCGTTCTCTTCATCCGCACGAACGTGATCTTCCTGCTGTTCAACTGTATCAACCACGTGCTCGCCGGCGCGCTGCGCGGCCGGGGCGATTCCCGCGGCCCGATGGTCATCATGCTCGCCACCTTTGTGGCGATCCGTCAAATCTACCTGTATTTTGTCACGCACTTCTATGCCAACACGCCCAAAATCGTCGGCTTCGGCTATCCGATCGGCTGGATGAGCTGCTGCGCGGCGGAGCTGCTGTATTTTGCGGTCAAACGCAGAAAACGCCTTGCGGCGGAAGAAAAAGCAAAGGCCGGAGACTGATTGGTCTCCGGCCTTTGCCGTCCCTTTTCCTTACAGGCGGTACAGCCCCCACAGCAGACAGCAGACGGCGGCGCCGCCGATCATCATCGCCGCGAAGCTGACGGGCCATTTCCCGTTTTTGTTGTAGCCGTAAAAATCCTCCCATCGCTTTTCCTTCGGACACAGCACGACCTTATACAGGTATAAGCCGCCGTAGAGGATCACGGGCACGAGTCCCGTGAGCGCGAGCGGGAGCGGCAGGGGATAGAGCCGTTCGCAAAAGCAGAACGAAGCGATCGCGAGCAGCGGGCCGATCAGGTGCAGATAGAGATCCCTTCCCGCAAGCAGGGCCTTGAAGCCGGCGGCGGGCGCGAGGAAAAAAAGCACCGTCAGCAGCGTGACCGTCACGGCGGCGGTACCGACGTACTTCCACAGCCAGACCCAGCGCGGCGTCTCGCCGCTCGCGAGCGTGACCGCAAGGGCGAGCGCGGCCAGCGCGCAGAACAGATTGGACAGGATCGTGAAATAGCGCAGCGCCGCCAGACCGTTTTCGCGGCTCCAGCCCGTTTCGGTGCGAAAGCAGCCTGCGTAGGCCGCGGCGGTACAGAGAAAGATCGCCGCGTTGAGCGCGATGCACATCCCGGCATCCTCCTTTTTCGTTTTCTGCCCGCTATTATACCGCAGCCGCACGCGCGCGGCAAGTGCCGTTTGCGGCGGGGAGCGCGCGGGGAGAACTCTTTTTCTTGACATCGGCGGACGCTGTGCATAAAATAAAAAAGGAAAATGTCGAAAAATGTCCCCCGCGCCGCCGTCCGATCCGGCGAGGGCGCGGGGCGATCGGAGAGGAGGGGAGCGATCTGTTCCGCACAGAGAAAAAAACCGGCCGCGAGACCGGAAAAAGGCTTCTTTCATTGACGCTCGCGCTTGCGGTGACACTCACGCTGTTCACAGGCGGCGCTCTTGCGCCGTCCGCCGAGGCCGCCGTTGACGCGGAAGGCCGCGAGGTCTTCTGCGGCAGGGAAGAGCATCAGCACAGCGAGGCATGCTATACGACTGTGCGCACGCTCGTCTGCGGTCTGGAGGAGGGCGAGGACCACGTCCATACCGACGCCTGCTGGCAGGAGGAGAGCGTCCTCTCCTGCGGCATGGAAGAGCATACGCACACCCTCGAATGCTATTCCGACCCCTCGGCGATCGAGACCAGCGCGGACTGGAGAGCCAGCGTTTCCGGCGCGATGATCACCGGAGAATGGGACAGAGACCTTGTTTCTGTCGCCAAAACGCAGATCGGCTACGGCGAGAGCACGCGCAACTTCATCGTGCGCGACGGCGTCGTGCACGGCTATACCCGCTACGGCGACTTTATGGACAGCTCCGAGGCTGTCGTCTACGGCCCGTGGTGCGCCAGCTTTGTGGCCTTCTGCATGTATTACGCGCGCATCAAGGGCGTGCCCACCAGCGCCAACTGCACCACCTGGGTCAAGCGGCTGATGGACGAGGGCCTGTTCTACGAGTACGGCGAGATCGAGCCCAAGCCCGGAGACCTGATGTTCCTTTACAGCGGCAGAGAAGACGACGCGCTCAATCACAAGGCCATCCACGTGGGCATCGTCGTCGAACCGAAGGAGGAGAGCATCGTCACGATCGAGGGCAACGTCGGCCCCGTGAGCTGGCGCGAATACGAATATGCCAAGACCAACCAGATCCTCGGCTTCGGCCGTCTGCCGAAGAACCCGGATTACATCACCATCCCGGGCGACAGGGGCAGGATCACGTTCTCCGGCGTGCTGCCGGAAAACGCGGAGATCAGGATCCGCTCGCTCTCGGCCGAGGAATATGCCGGCTACAAGCTGCCGGAGGGCCGCGTGTATTTCGCCTTTGAGACAAAGGTCTTCGTCGACGGGAAGGAGCAGCGAACGGGCAACGCCGTCCGGATCGAGGTCGAGGTGCCCGGCGTCCCGCAGGAGGGACTGCAGGTCTACCACGTGCGTGAAAATCCGCAGGGCGGGATCATTGAGAGATGGCCCGTCGAGCTGCTGAACGTCTCGGGGGACAAGGTAAGCTACTACGAATTCAGCCTTGCGCGCGTCATCGCCGTCGCGCCCGATACGCAGCCGTAAACAGCCCCGACAAGCGGGACATGCCGTTGCATGTCCCGCTTTTTTGTTTTATGCGCCGTTCCCGACGCGGAGGAAGACAAAGCGGTCATTGACAATCCGGGCGGAAACAGATAAACTGAATAATCAGACAGGAATTGTCAACGACCGCAGTTTTTTACTATTTCAGAGAGGGGACCATTACTTTGGAAGTGAGAGAAAACCTGATCAAGCTCTGCGAGAAGATCAACGACGGGCACTACAAGATCACGCCCGACTGTGCGGAATACCGCATGTTCGAGAAGTGGATCACCGACGAGCAGATCGCCGTCATGATGGCGCTGACAAGCATGAAGCCGGCCTTCGTCCCGGTGATCGCGCGCAAGGCCAAAATGTCCGTCAAGCGCACGCGCGAGGTGCTGCACGAGATCACGGACATCGGTCTGGTCGTGCAGGTCGTCGTACCCAAGGTGGGGCTTGAGATCTATCTGATGCCGCCCTACACCCCCGGCATTTTCGAGTTCCTGCTCATCAACGAGAAGTTCTGCCTCGCGCACCCCGAGATCCCCTACGCTTTCCATCAGCACGCCACCACCAGCCAGATCGAGCACGCGCCGAACACCCCGATGGGCGCGGGCATCATGCGCGTCATCCCGGTCGAAAGCGCCATCCCCGCCGGCACGCAGCAGATCGACAACGAGCGTGTCAGCAAGTTCCTCGAGGACAACGACGGACACATCAGCATCACGCCCTGCCAGTGCCGCCGCGTCCGCCGCATGATGGGCGAGGGCAGCGGCGATCTGGACGAGGGCCTGTGCATCTTCCTGGGGCATGTCGGCGACATGTTCAACCGCAGCGGCAAGGGCAAGCCCGCCACCGTGGCCGAGGCCAAGGCGCTGATCGAAAAATGCGAGGCGCGCGGCTGCGTCCACCAGATCACCACCCTCCATTCGGACGAGACGCTGGCCATCTGCAACTGCATGACCGAGAGCTGCCTTGCGCTCGGCGTGTCGCAGTATTACAACTGCCCCGCCACCTCCGCCAGCAACTATGTGGCCGAGATCGACAAGGAAAAATGCGTCGCCTGCGGCCAGTGCACCGACCACTGCGCGAACAACGCCATCCAGATGGGCCAGAAGCTCTGCTCCAAGACGCCGATCGAGCATCCGCACAAGGAGCTGCCCGACGACATCGAGTGGACCGAGGAGCACTGGAACCCCGAGCACCGCACCAACCGCGAGTACATCGCGCCCGAGGGCACCGCTCCCTGCAAGACCGCCTGCCCGGCGCACATCGCCGTCCAGGGCTATCTCAAGCTGGCCGCCCAGGGCCGCTATCTCGAGGCTCTCGAGCTCATCAAGAAGGAAAACCCGCTGCCCGCCGTCTGCGGCCGCATCTGCAACCGCAAGTGCGAGGACGCCTGCACCCGCGGCGACATCGACCGCGCCGTCGCCATCGACGAGGTCAAAAAGTTCATCGCCGACCGCGAGATCGAGCGCGACACCCGTTTCGTGCCGAGAAAGCTCTACGACTTCTCCGACAAGAAGGTCGCGATCATCGGCGCCGGCCCCGCAGGCCTGAGCTGCGCCTACTTCCTCGCGGCGGACAACTACCGCGTCACCGTGTTCGACAAGAACGAGCTGCCCGGCGGCATGCTGCGCTACGGCATCCCGAGCTTCCGTCTGGAGAAGACCGTGCTCGACGCCGAGATCGACGTGCTCAAGGAGCTGGGCGTGATCTTCCGCTGCGGCGTGGAGATCGGCAAGGACGTGACGATCGAGCAGCTTCGCGCTCAGGGCTTCGACGCCTTCTATCTCGCCGTCGGCGCGCAGAAGAGCGCCTCCCTCGGCATTCCGGGCGAGGAGCTTGAGGGCGTATGGGGCGGCATTGACTTCCTGCGCGAGGTCAACGCCGGCGCGCGTCCCGCGATTGGCAAGAAGGTCGTCGTGGTCGGCGGCGGCAACGTCGCGATGGACGTCGCCCGCACGGCCGTGCGCCTGGGAGCGGAGGTCACCGTGGCCTACCGCCGCAAGGAAAGCGACATGCCCGCCGATCCCGCCGAGGTCGCGGAGGCGAAGGAAGAGGGCGTGACCTTCCTCTTCGAGCACCGCCCCGCTGCGATCGAAGGCAGGGACGGCAAGGTCGCCGCGCTCGTCTGCGAGGGCGACAAGAGGATCGAGTGCGACGCGATCCTCGCCGCGATCGGCCAGCGCATCGACCTGGGCGGCCTGGATCTCGGCGAGCTTGCCTGCGACGAGAAGGGCCGCGTGATCGCGGACGAGGTCACCTACCAGACCGCGCAGAAGGACATCTTCGTCGGCGGCGACGCCCACACCGGGCCGAAGTTCGCCATCGATGCGATCGCCCAGGGCAAGCAGGCCGCGATCTCCATCCACCGTTACGTCCATCCGGGCCAGAGCCTTGTGATCGGCCGCGATCGTCTGACTTACCGTGCCTTCGACAAGGAAAACGTCGACTTCGACAGCGTCAAGCGCAATTACGACGCGTCGGCGCGTCAGATCCCCGGCAAGGACGAGGCAAAGGCCAAAACCTTCCGCGACGACCGCTGCAGCTTCACCGAGGAGCAGGTGAAGAAGGAGACCGCCCGCTGCCTCGGCTGCGGCGCCTCCTACGTCGATCCGAACAAGTGCCTCGGCTGCGGCGTCTGCACGACGCGCTGCATGTTCGACGCGATCCATCTGCGCAAGCGCACTTTCGTCGAGAACATCGAGTACGCCGACCGTCCGAAGGTGCTGCCGCAGTTCATCGCGGAGCGCCAGAAGAAGATCGAGATCCGCAAGATGAGCGGCAAGTAATGCGACCCGCCCGGTAAAGCAACCCGTTCAAACTCCGCATCCCTCCGGCAGGGATGCGGAGTTTTTGATTTGCGGCGAAAGACGGTTGCCAGCGCCGCGGCCGTGATATATAATCAAGGCGTTCATTCCATACGCAAATCAAGGAGAAACGAGCATGAAACGCCCTTCAGGCGCGGCGCGATCATCAGCGGCCGCTCCGCCCGGGGG
>JAFRDM010000078.1 GCA_017403885.1 Oscillospiraceae bacterium | reverse complement strand
CTGGTTTCGGTGCCAGCCAGCAGAAGGACGCCAAGGCTCCTGCTACTGATGCTGCTGATGCTGCCGCTCCTGCCGCCGAGGCTCCCGCTGCCGAGGCTCCCGCGGATCCCGAGGCCGCCTACTTTGACGAGCTGATCGCCGCGGCCAAGGCTGATGGCGAGCTGGTCGTCTACGGCTCCTGCGAAGATCCGTACATCGCCGCCGCATGCGACGCCTTCACGGCCAAGTACGGCATCCCGACTTCGTGGCAGCGCCTGACCGGCGGTGAAGTCCAGGCCAAGATCCAGGAAGAGAACGGCAACCCCTCCGGCGACGTCTGGTTCGGCGGCACCTCCGACCCGCAGGCTGTCTGCGCCGGCCAGGGCCTGCTGGAGCAGTATGACGCCCACAACGCCGTCAACCTGATCTCCGACAAGTACAAGGATGCCGACGGCTACTGGTACGGCATCTACACCGGCGTCATGGGCTTCTTCTACGACATGGAAGCTCTCGACGAGATGGGCCTTCCCTATCCGCAGGACTGGGCCGACCTCATCAAGCCCGAGTATGAACAGGCCGTTATCTGGTTCTCCAACCCGAACACCGCCTCCACCGCCAAGCTCTTCCTGAACACCACGATCCAGATGTGGGGCCAGGAGAAGGCCGAGGAGTACTGGGTCGCTTTCGATAAGAACATCGACCAGTACACCAAGTCCGGCGGCGGCCCGTCCAAGAACGTCGGCCCCGGCGAGTGCAACATCGGCATCGGCTTCCTGCATGACGCCATCTACCAGATCGCGAACAACGGCTATGACAACATCGGCATGTCCGTCCCGTCCTCCGGCACCTCCGCCGAGGTCGGCGCCGTCTCCATCTTCAAGGGCGCCAAGCACCCGAACGCCGCCAAGCTCTTCATCGAGTTCTGCCTGACGCCCGAGTGCGTTGAGAACGCCGCCAAAACCGGCTCCTTCCAGTTCCTCGTTCTGAAGAACGCGAAGCAGCCCGAGGTCATCGAGCAGTTCGGTCTGACGCTCGACGCCTGCATCGACTATGACTTTGCCGACGCCAAGGCCCACACCACCGAGCGCGTGGAGCGCTTCTTCGAAGTGATCGGCGCCAACGCCGACGATCGTTTCAAGACTGAGTAATCTTTCCCGGATTCGATCCATCGTTTCCCATCGCATTTGAACCATGACGGGGGATGACTTCTGTCATCCCCCGTTTTTCAAGTTTCGGCTTTCCGCCGAAGTGAAACGCCATCTTTCGCTATCCCTCCTGCGCACCGACAGCCTGCCGCAAAGAAACGCTTCGGCTTTGAAGGGCGGCATGCTTCTCTCATTTCCCGTTTTAAGGAAGGTGAAAACGCATGAACAAAAACCAGAGCGCAAGACTGGACCGGACCAAATTCTTTGCCGACCCGGTGCTGGTGGTCACGGTCTTCCTCCTGATCGCCATGCTGCTGCTCTTCGTGCTCTATCCGTTGGTCATCCTGCTGGTAGACAGCTTTCTGGAGGAAGGGCACCTGACCGGGGCGATCTTTGAGCGTGTCCTGCATCTGCAGCGCTTCAAGGTCGCATTCTGGAACACGCTGCTCGACGGCATGATCGTCGGCGTGCTCTCCACGCTGATCGGCCTGCTCTTCGCCTATGTGGACGTGTATGTGCGGCTGCGTTCGCGCATCCTGGAGAAGCTGTTCAATCTCGTGGCGCTGCTGCCCGTCGTCTCGCCGCCCTTCGTGCTCTCGCTGAGCATGATCTGCCTTTTCGGACGCGCGGGCTTCATCACCAAGTATCTCCTCGGCATCCGGAATTCCAATATCTATGGTCTGGGCGGCCTTGCCGTCGTGCAGACCATGACCTTCTTCCCCGTGTGCTACATGATGCTGCGCGGCTTGCTCCGCAACATCGATCCCTCGCTGGAGGAGGCCGCCCGCGACATGGGCGCCAGCCGCTGGAAGGTCTTCACCTCTGTGACCTTCCCGCTGATCCTCCCCGGTTTGGGCAACGCGTTCCTCGTGACCTTTATCGAGTGCGCGGCCGACTTTGCCAACCCCATGCTGATCGGCGGCAACTACGACACGCTGGCCACAACGATCTACCTGCAGATCACGGGCGCCTACGACAAGCAGGGCGCCGCGGCGATGGCCATCGTGCTGCTGTCGATCACGATCGTCATGTTCATCATACAAAAGTACTATCTCGAATCCAAGACGGCCGCCACGCTGACCGGCAAGGCCAGCCGGGCGCGCATGCCGATCACGGAAAAGCGCGTGACGGCGCCGCTGACGGTGCTGTGCAGCCTGATCTCCGTTTTCGTCATCGTGATGTACGTCATGGTGCTCTTCGGCGCGCTGTTCAAGGTCTGGGGCCGCAACTATTCGCTGAGCCTCGAGCACTTCCGCCGCGTGCTGTTCATGCACGGCGGCCTGCGCGCTTTCAAGGACTCCGCGATCCTCTCGGCGATCGCCTCGCCGATCACGGCGGTGCTGTCGATGATCATCGCCTACCTTGTGGTCAAAAAGCGCTTCAAGGGCCGCGGCCTGATCGAGCTGCTGTCTATCCTGGCGATGGCCGTGCCCGGCACGGTGCTCGGCGTCGGCTATATCCGCGGCTTCTCCGGCGGCATCTTCCACTCCGGCATCCTCAAGGGGATCTACGGCACCTCGCTGATCCTGATCATCGCCTTTGTCGTGCGCTCTCTGCCGACCGGCACGCGAAGCGGTATCTCCGCCCTGCGGCAGATAGACAAATCGATCGAGGAATCCGCCATAGACCTCGGCGCGGGCAGCTCGCGCGTGTTCTTCACGGTGACGCTGCCGCTGATCAAGGACTCCTTCCTCTCCGGTCTCGTGACGGCCTTCGTCCGCAGCATCACGGCCATTTCCGCCGTCATCCTGCTCGTCACGCCGCGGTGGAAGATGGTCACGATACAGATCAACTCTCTGGCCGAGAAAGGCGACTACGGCGAGGCCTGCGGCTTCGCCACGATCCTGATCATCATCGTCTACGCCGTGGTCGCGCTGATGAACCTGTTCATCAAGCACTTCGGCACCAGTAAATACATGGAGGAATAACAATGGCTAACGAGAAAAAAGGCATTCGTCTGGATCACATCTCCAAGATCTATGTGGATCCCAAGACCAAAAAAGATTTTTACGCCGTAAAGGACGTCTCGCTGGACATTGAGCCCGGCAGCTTCGTCACGCTGCTCGGCCCCTCCGGCTGCGGCAAGACCACGACGCTGCGCATGATCGCCGGCTTCGAGAGCCCGGACGAGGGCGGCATCTACCTCGGCGGCGAGAAGATCGACGAGCTCACGCCGGACAAGCGCGACTCGGCGATGGTGTTCCAGAGCTACGCCCTGCTGCCGCACTACAACATCTTCGACAACGTCGCCTACGGCCTGAAGATCCGCAAGGTCCCGAAGGACGAGATCAAGAAAAAGGTCACCGACATCCTCAAGCTCGTCGGTCTCGAGGGCATGGAGGCCCGCATGACCAACCAGCTCTCCGGCGGCCAGCAGCAGCGCGTCGCCCTGGCCAGAGCCCTGGTCGTCGAGCCGGGCGTGCTGCTCTTCGACGAGCCGCTGTCCAACCTCGACGCCAAGCTGCGCGTGACGATGCGCACCGAGATCCGCCGCATCCAGCAGGAGGCGGGCATCACGGCCGTATACGTCACCCATGACCAGAGCGAGGCCATGTCCATCTCCGACCAGATTATCATCATGAACGGCGGCGTCGTGGCCCAGATCGGCACGCCGACCGAGATCTACTATCATCCGAAGAGCGAATTCGTCGCCGACTTCATCGGTGACGCCAACTTCCTGCGCGGCCGTATGCTGCGCCACGAGGGAGGCTGCGGCATCGTGGATATCAACGGCACGGAGGTCCGCGTTGAGGACAGCTCGGTCGCCGACGGCGCCGACACCACGATCGTCCTGCGTCCCGAGTCCACGATCCTCGACGCGGAGGGCTTCTTCCCCGTGGACGTGGTCGTCTCCTGCTTCATGGGCGCCTACCAGCTCTACCACGTCATGCTCGGCGATACGAAGCTGATCATCCACGAATACAACCCCAAGAACAAGCGCATCTTCCAGCAGGGAGAGACGGCGTATCTGAGCTTTGAGAGCGAGAACGCCCACTGCATCTGATGGACTTTTGCTGCGCGATCAACGGTCTCGCGGTCGAGGCCGCCTACTCCGAGCGGAGCGTGGAGGGGATCTTCCGTCCCCTGCTGCGCTCACTCGGACAAATGCAGAAGGAAAAGAGCCGCCGCATCCTCGCGATGCTGGCGGCTCCTCCCGGCGCGGGGAAAAGCACGCTGTCGCTGTTTCTGCAGAAGCTCTCGGAGAACGATCCAGCCCTGACGCCTCTGACAGCCATAGGAATGGACGGCTTTCACTGTTACCATGATTATCTCGCCGCTCACACGATCGTCCGGGACGGAGCGGAGATGCCTCTTTCCCGCATCAAGGGCGCACCGGAGACCTTTGATCTCGGGAAGCTGCGCGAGCGGATCGAAGCGCTGCGCAGCGGCGCGGACACGCCCTGGCCGCTGTATGACCGCACGCTCCACGATCCCGTGGAGGGCGCGATCCTCGTGACGGGCGATCTGGTCCTGCTGGAGGGGAATTACCTGCTGCTCGACGAGCCCGGCTGGCGTGAGCTGCGGACGCTCGCCGACTATACGATCCGCATCGACGTGCCGGAAGAACTGCTCTACGGCCGGCTGTACAAGCGCAAGGCGCGCAGCGGCGCTCTCGCGCCCGCCGAGGTCGAGCGCCATGTACGCGGGAGCGACATCCCCAACGTCCGCCGCGTTCTCGATCACAGCTTCGACGGCGATCTGAACCTGCGCATGCTCCCCGGAGGAGAATACGTGCTGCGCTGATCCGACAGGAAGAAAAACCGCACCGTCTTCAGACGGTGCGGTTTTTGTCGTTCTGTTTTCAGGCGGTGACGATCGTGCCGCTCTCGCCCGACATGGCGAGCGTCGCCTTCTCCAGCGAGCAGATCACGGCCCGCCGCCCCGGCTTGGAGCGGGCAAATTTGACGGCGGCTTTCACCTTCGGCAGCATCGAGCCGGGGGCGAACTGCCCTTCTGCGGCAAAGCTTTCGGCCTCGGTGGCCGTCATCTCCTTCAGCTCCCGCTGATCCGGCTTGTTGAAGTTGATGCAGACGCGGTCCACAGCCGTGAGGATGAAGAGGAAATCCGCGTCGCAGACCTCGGCCAGGCACTCGGAGGCGAAGTCCTTGTCGATGACGGCGGCGACGCCCTCATAGTCGCCCTCTCCTCTCTTCACCACGGGGATGCCGCCCCCTCCGCAGGCGACGACCACAAAGTCGCCGCGCAGCAGCGAGAGCACGCTCTCCTTCTCCACGATATCGACCGGGATCGGCGAAGGCACGACCTTGCGCCAGCCGCGTCCGGCGTCCTCCTTATAGACGCCGTCGCCCGCCGCCATGCGCGCGGCCGCCTCAGTCTCGGAATAGAACGAGCCGATCGGCTTGGTGGGGTTCCGGAAGGCGGGGTCGTCCGCATCGACCTCCACCTGCGTTACGACGGTGCAGACGTTCCAGGGCAGTCCTCTCTCGCGCATGCGGCGCAGGATCGCGTTCTGCAGATGATAGCCGATATAGCCCTGGCTCATCGCGCCGCATTCCGGGAAGGGCATCTCGGCCTTGATAACGCCGTCTGCCGCGGAATGACTCAGTCCCAGGTTGATCATGCCGACCTGCGGTCCGTTGCCGTGGGCGACGACGATCTCATTCCCCTGCTCGATCAGGCCGACCAGGGTCCCGGCCGCCTCCGCCACCTTTTCCCGCTGCTCGGCGGGGGTGTTGCCCAGCGCGTTCCCGCCCAGGGCCACGACGATTCTTGCCATATTTGCCTCCCGTTCGTTCACCGATGTCTGCTCCATCATAGCACAGCGATCCGTTTTTTTCCATAACAAAATCTCGCGCTTCAGACCGAGTTTTTTTACTTGACAAATACCCTCCGGGGGTATATAGTCAAGATACCCCCAAGGGGTATCGGAGGTGTGAGAATGAGCCATACGGAAAGCTGCCCCGCCTGCGCCAGAACGACGATACGCGACGAGGAACTGAAAAAGAAGCTGCTCAACCGTCTGCGCCGCATCGAGGGTCAGGTGCGCGGCATCGAGGCCATGATCGAGAGCGACGCCTACTGCAACGACGTCCTCACCCAGTCCGCCGCCGTGAATGCGGCGCTCAACGCATTCAACCGCGAACTGCTCGCTTGCCATATCCGCGGCTGCGTGAAGCGCGATCTGCTCTCGGGGGACGAGGGCGTTGTCGACGAACTGGTCGACACGGTGCAGAAACTGATGAAATAAAGGAAAAACCGTATGGAACAATACAATGTGACCGGCATGAGCTGCGCGGCCTGCAGTGCGCGCGTAGAAAAAGCCGTCTCGGGCGTGGAGGGCGTCTCCGCCTGCTCGGTGAGCCTGCTGACCAACTCCATGGGCGTGGAGGGAACCGCCTCGCCCGAGGCGATCATCGCGGCTGTCGAGGCGGCGGGCTACGGCGCCTCCCGCAAGGGCGCGGGAAAAGCCGCCTCCCCGGCCGCCGAAGAGGACGCGCTGCGTGACCGCGAAACGCCCGTTTTGAAGCGCCGTCTCCTCAGCTCGCTCGGCTTTCTGATCGTTCTGATGTATATTTCGATGGGCCACACGATGTGGGGCTTTCCCCTGCCCGCCTTTTTCGAGGGCAACCATGTGGCGCTGGGGCTTATCGAGCTGCTGCTCGCCGCGATCGTCATGGTGATCAACCAGAAATTCTTTATCAGCGGTTTTCGCGGCCTGCTGCACGGCGCGCCGAACATGGACACGCTCGTCGCGCTCGGCTCCGGCGTGTCGTTCGCGTACAGCGCCGTCACGCTCTTTGCGATGACGGCCGCCGTCCAGAACGGCGACGGCGAACGGGCGCACGGGCTGATGCACGATCTGTATTTCGAATCCGCGGCGATGATCCTCACGCTCATCACCGTCGGCAAAATGCTCGAGGCGCGCTCAAAGGGAAAGACCACGGACGCGCTCAAATCGCTGATGCGCCTTGCGCCGCAGACCGCCTGCGTCGAGCGCGGCGGCAAGGAAGTCACCGTTCCGATCGGAGAGGTCGCGCGCGGCGACGTCTTTCTCGTGCGTCCCGGTGAGAGCATCCCCGTGGACGGCGTGGTGCTGGACGGCGTCAGCTCGGTCAACGAGGCCGCGCTTACGGGCGAGAGCATTCCCGTGGACAAGGCCGCAGGCGATCGCGTGTCCGCCGCGACGGTGAACCAGTCCGGATTTCTGCGCTGCGAGGCCGTGCGCGTGGGCGAGGATACCACTCTCAGCCGGATCATCAGGATGGTCGGCGACGCCGCGGCCACCAAGGCCCCGATCGCGAAGCTGGCCGACCGCGTGGCGGGCGTGTTTGTCCCCGCCGTGATCGCGATCGCGCTCGTGACCTTCGCCGTGTGGCTGCTGCTCGGCCGGGAATTCGGCTATTCCCTCTCGCGCGCCATCGCGGTGCTGGTCATCTCCTGCCCCTGCGCGCTCGGGCTTGCGACGCCCGTGGCGATCATGGTCGGAAACGGCGTCGGCGCCCGGAACGGGATCCTGTTCAAAACAGCCGTCTCGCTGGAGGAGACCGGCAAGACACAGATCGTCGTGCTGGATAAGACCGGCACCGTCACGAACGGCGAACCCGTCGTCACGGACCTTCTCCCCGCCGAGGGCGTGAGCGAGGAGGAGCTGATCTCAGCCGCGCTGTCTCTGGAGAAAAAGAGCGAGCATCCGCTCGCCAAAGCCGTTACCGCCTATGCCGCCGAGCGCGGCGCGGCGGCCTTCGAGGTCGAGGACTTCTCCGCCCTGCCCGGCAACGGCCTGCGCGCAAGCCGCGGCGGCGAGGAGCTGCTCGGCGGCAGCCTTGCCTATATCTCCACGCTCGCATCCGTCCCGCAGGCGCTGCGCGAGAAGGCCGACGCTCTTTCCGAAGAAGGCAAAACGCCCCTGCTCTTCGCCCGCGGCGGACGTCTGCTGGGCGTGATCGCCGTGGCCGACACGGTCAAGGACGACGCCGCCGAAGCCGTGCGCGAGCTCAAGGGCATGGGGATATATGTTGTTATGTTAACCGGAGACAACGCCCGCACCGCCGCTGCGATCGGCGCGCAGATCGGCGCGGACGAGGTGATCTCGGGCGTACTGCCCGACGGCAAGGAGAGCGTGATCCGCTCGCTGCGGCAGCGCGGCCGTGTCGCGATGGTCGGCGACGGCATCAACGACGCCCCCGCCCTTGCGCGCGCCGACATCGGGATTGCGATCGGCGCGGGCGCGGACGTGGCGGTGGACGCGGCGGACGTGGTGCTGATGAAAAGCCGCGTGCGGGATATCCCCGCGGCGATCCGTCTCAGCCGCGCGACCTTCGTGAACATCAAGGAAAACCTGTTCTGGGCCTTTTTCTACAACGTCGTCTGCATCCCGCTGGCGGCGGGCGTCTACGCCCGCTTCGGGCTGACGCTCAGCCCCATGATCGGCGCGGCTGCGATGAGCCTGTCGAGCTTTTGCGTGGTTTCGAACGCGCTGCGGCTCAATCTGAAAAACATTTTCGACCCGGGAAGGGACAAAATGATCAAAAAAACGCTCGCCGAGAGCGATAAGGAGGAGTTATCCATGACGAAGACCATGAAGATCGAGGGCATGATGTGCCCGCACTGCGAAGCCCGCGTGAAGAAAGCGCTCGAGGCGCTCGAGGCCGTCTCCGCGGCGGAGGTCAGCCACGTCTCCGGCACCGCCGTCGTGACGCTGGCCGCCCCGGAGGCGGACGAGGTCCTGAAGGCAGCCGTCGAGGCGCAGGACTACAAGGTGCTCGGGATCGAGTAAGGCGCCGGAAAACGGAAACAGGATCGATGTTCTCATCGATCCTGTTTCCGTTTATTCTCTTGCGCACAGATCGCGTATCACCTCTCCGGCGATCATCAGCCCGGCCGCGGAGGGTACGAAGGCCACGCTGCCCGGCACCGGCCGCGGCGGCTCGCCCTTTGTCTCCTCCCCTTCCTCCTCGACGTGCGGAAGCTCGGTGGAGAAAAGCACCCTGACATGCTCGACGCCGCGGCGACGCAGCTCCTTGCGCATGACGCGCGCAAGCGGGTCGCCGCTCGTTTCGGCAAGGTCCGCGACACGCAGCGCGGAGGGATCGAGCTTGTTGCCCGTGCCCATGCTGGAAATGATCGGCACGCCCAGCTCCCGCGCGCGGAGGATCAGCGCGATCTTGGCGCTGACGGTGTCGATCGCGTCGACGATGTAATCGCAGTCCTCCAGCGGAAGCTCGCCGATATTCTCCGCCGTGACGAAGAGCGGCCAGCTCCTCACGGCTGCGGCGGGGTTGATGTCCTTTGCGCGCGCTTCCGCCGCGTCGGTCTTGCGCTGTCCGAGCGTGGAGTGCAGCGCGAGGATCTGACGGTTCAGGTTCGTCAGGGATACCATGTCGCCGTCTACCAGCTCGAATGCGCCGACGCCGCTTCTCGCCAGCGCCTCGAGGGCATAGCTGCCCACACCGCCGAGACCGATCACGGCCACGCGGGCGTTCGCGAGCTTTTCCATGTTCCTCCCGCCGAGGAGCATCCTCGTTCTGGAAAACTGATCCGTCATGTTCTTCCCTCCCCGGTCTTTCCGTTTCTTATGATAGTGGAGAGCACGGCGATTTGTCAACTTGAATTCACCCGGCTTATATACTATAATGATCCCGTTCAAACCATGTTTTTTCTTTCGTGAAGGAGGCAGTCATGCCCATCTCCGAAGCCCAGGCCCAGTATGCCGCCGCGCTCAAGGCGGGGCAAAAATGCTATAAAGAGGCCGTGATCAAAGGCGAATATCCCTATCCGCAGGTCCTCGACGAGATCCTGGACGAGCATCTTGCCGCGGGGCGGACGGAGCTCGGATTGATCGACATCCCGATGGACCGGATCGTCGGCACCAAGAGCGAGGGACGGCGCAACGCCTTTGCCGCCAATTTCATGCCGCTGCTGCCGATGGAATCCGAATTCGGAAGCAAATGGATCGCGCTTTGCAGCGCCAACCTCGGCTCAGAGGGCATCCGCGACCCGATCCGCTGCTTTGAGTATCTCGGCCGATTCTACGTGCAGGAGGGCAACAAGCGCGTAAGCGTGCTCAAGAGCTTCGACGCGCCGACGATCGCGGGGCAGGTCACGCGCATCGTCCCCGTCCGCTCGGAGGACGAGGAGATCAAGCTCTATTACGAGTTCATGGACTTTTACCGTCTCAGCAGGCTCTATCGCGTTCAGTTCAGCCGCAGCGGCTCCTATCAGAAGCTGCAGGCCGCGCTCGGCTTTGAGAGCGACCACGTCTGGACGGAGGAAGAGCGCAAGCGCTTCCTGACGGCGCTGAGCAGTTTCGAGCGCGCGCTGGACGCGCAGGGCGGCGCCGGGACGGAGAACGCAGGCGATCTTTTCCTGCTTTGGCTTCAGCTCTATAAGCTCTCGGACCTCAAGGATATGACGGCAAAGGAGCTTGCCGCCTCGATCAAAAAGATCCTGCCCGACGCGAAGCTCCTCTCCGCGGAGCAGCCCATCGACGTGAGCACCGCGCCCGAGCAGAGCGGAAAGAACATCCTTTCCAAGCTGATCGACTCCGTTCTGCTGCCCGGCCATCTGAACGTGGCCTTTATCAACGATCGCAGCAGCGCCGAAAGCCCCTGGGTCTATGCCCACGAGCAGGGCCGCCTGCGGCTTGAGGAGGCTCTGGGCGACAAGCTGAGCGTGCGTACCTATACCGCCCTGAACGGCGGCGAGGCCGATCTTCTCTTCGACGCCGCCGTCGAGGACGGGGCGCAGGTCATTTTCGCGACCACTCCCATGCTGATCAGCGCCTGCCGCAAGGCCGCCGCGAAGTATCCCGACTGCAAGATACTCAACTGCTCGGTGTCCATGCCTTTCCCCGGCGTGCGCACCTATTACAGCCGCATCTACGAGGGCAAGTTCATCTCCGGCGCCGTCGCCGGCGCGATAACGAAGAGCGGACGTCTCGGCTATATCGCGAGCAACCCGATCTACGGCGTCCCCGCGGGGATCAACGCCTTTGCGCTCGGCGCCTCGCTGACGAACCCGGACGCGGAGGTCGTGCTGCGCTGGACCTGCGTGTCGCAGGATGCGATCTCCGAGCTGCGCGCCGAGGGCTGCGACATGATCGCCAACCGCGACGTTACGACGCAGCAGCAGGCGCACGAGGCCTACGGTCTCTGCCGGCTGGAGAACGACGGCTCGCTCACGCCGATCCTGTCGCCGGTCTGGAACTGGGGCGAGTTTTACGTGCGTCTGGTGCAGAGCATCTTCTCCGGCTCCTGGGAAGAGCTGGGCGAGAGATCGCAGAAGGCCGTCAACTACTGGTGGGGCCTGAGCGCGGGCGTGGTGGACGTCCGCCCCTCGGAGGCGATGGGCGAGAGCATGATCGCCCTTGCGGACATCCTCAAGCGCGGCGTGATCTCCGGCGAGATCGACCCCTTCCGCCGCCGCATCCTCACCGCGGACGGCCGCCTTGTCAACGACGGCAGCCGTACCCTCTCCCCCGAGGAGATCCTGCACATCGACTGGCTGTGCGACCGCGTCCGCGGTACGATCCCGTCCTTTGACGAGCTGCTGGAGATGTCCCGCCCGCTCGTGCGCCTGCTGGGCGTCCATCGAGAGACGATCCCGCCGGAGAAGGACGGCATACAGATATGAAGATCCTGCTTCTGTCCGACAAAGAGGACGCCTATCTGTGGGACTATTACCGCCCCGGCCGTCTTGACAGGATCGATCTGATCCTCTCCTGCGGAGATCTGAAGGCCAGCTATCTCTCCTTCCTCGTCACGATGGGCCGCGCTCCCGTCCTGTATGTGCACGGCAATCACGATCTGCGCTATCGCGCTGAGCCGCCCGAGGGCTGCGAGTGCATCGAGGACCGTCTCTATGTTTACAAAGGGCTGCGGATCCTGGGTCTCGGCGGCAGCGCGCGCTACTGCGACCAGCCCTTTCAGTACACCGAAAGAGAGATGAAGCGCCGCATCGGCAAGCGCTGGCTCGATCTGCGCCGGGCGGGCGGCTTTGATATCCTGCTCACGCACGCGCCGGCCGCCGGCTGGGGCGACGGCGAGGATTACGCCCACCGCGGCTTTGAGTGCTTCAACGCGCTCATCGACAAGTATCATCCGCGCTATCACGTGCATGGCCACGTCCATATGAACTACAGCTTTGGCGCGCCGCGCACCATGCAGCACGGCGAGACCACGGTGATCAACGCATGGGAGAAATATCTGCTGGAGGTATGATCGCGTGATGAAAGACGGCAGCACGATACGCAATATGATCTACGTCTCGCTCATGGCGGTCGTGATCGCGCTCTGCTCATGGCTGAGCGTCCCCACGGTCATCCCCTTTACGATGCAGACCTTCGCGGTGTTCTGCGCGCTGCTGCTGCTCGGCGGCAGGCGCGGCTTCTTCGCCGTTGGGCTGTATATCCTGCTCGCCGCCTTCGGGCTGCCCGTCCTGTCCGGCTTCCGCGGCGGGATCGGCGCGCTGCTCGGGCCGACGGGCGGCTATATCCTCGGCTTTCTGCTCTCGGCGGCTCTCTACTGGCTCTTCGAGGGAAGGGCGCGTCCGCTTCTGCTGCTCATCGCCGGGCTTCTCATATGCTATCTCTTCGGCACGCTTTGGTTCGTCTACGTCTATTCCTCAGACGGGAAGGAGATCGGCTTCGGCGCGGCGATGATGCTCTGCGTCGTGCCCTATCTCATCCCCGACGCGATCAAGCTGCTGCTGGCCTTTGTGCTGGCGCGGCGGGTGAAAAAAGCCGTGAAGCTGTAAAACAAAAACACAGCCCTGCAAGCCAAAGCCTGCAGGGCTGTCTTCTTATCTCTGTTACTCTTCCTTGTCGATCAGGACCCAGGAGATCTTGTCTGGGTTGTCCGGCAGATAGTTGACGACGACGGGGACGAAGCGGCGGGCGGCCTCGCCCGCGGAGATCGAGCGCGTCACGTCCTCGAGGTTGTAGGTGTAGGTGCCGCGGTCGGTCTCGTAATACACGCGGTCGAACAGCTTGAAAAACAGCGGCGTGTTCTGTCCCGTGCCCGGGTCGGTCTTGACGAGAGAGACGGGCGTATAGCTGTAGATCGACAGCGCCTTGCCCTCCTCGCGGTCGGCGAGACGCTGGGCCACGGTGATGGCAAAGCCGCTGATGCCTCCCTCGGGCGTTGGGGTGGTGGACATCTCGGCGTTGTAGAGGAATTCGACCTCGCCCCGCTCCGGATCCGGAACGGGGTGGCGCAGATCGGCAAGCACGACCTCGTCAAAGCCGATGTCATAGAGCTCCTGCGCCATTTCGATCACATAGTCGCGCACCTTCTGGCTGAAAGGGTCGAGCCACATCCCCGTCTCATCGTAGTAGTTCATGCCCGACGAGGTCTTGAGCGCGACGAGCGTGCTGTATGCGGGATAGCGCTCGTCCACGCAGCAGCTGATCTTCGCCACAAGGTAGACGTTCTTGGCCTTGAGCATGTCCACATAGCGCTGGATCGAATTGGTGACCTCGTTTTCGATCGACAGGCCGTAGCCCACGGCGGCGCTGGAGCGGGAATACCACATCAGGTTGCCGCTGCGGGGCTTCATCTCGATCATCAGGGCGTTGCCGGTCTGCAGCCGGGCGGCGTACTCTTCCAGCTTTTCAAGCGTGATGTTTTCGTGCGGGACGTAGATCGCGCGCATGGCCTTCACGTCCGTGCGGGCGATGGGCTGGATGCTCGAGTAATCCGCCTGGTCGAAACGGATCTCGACCGTGGTATGCTCGAGCGGGGCGCGCTCCTCCCCCGCCGCGTCGCCGGACGCCGAGGCGCCCTCGCCCGCGAGGAAGGGCAGCACGACCTTGACGTCGTCCTTCGTGATGACGGCGTACTTCTGCATGCTGTAAAACAGGACCACCAGCAGCGCGATCAGCGCGACCGCCACGGCGACGATCACGTAGTAATGGCTTCTCTGTTTTTTGCTGCCTTTATAGAATTCCGCGTGTCTGGCCATGAAAAGCTTTACTCCTCTATCATGGAGATCCTGCGCTTGTGGCGCTCGTCCCCGGAAAAGGGCGTGTCAAGGAAGGTGTCGACGATCTTCAGCGCAAGGCCGGGGCCGACGACGCGGCCGCCGAGCGCGAGGATATTGGCGTCGTTGTGCAGGCGCGTGGCCTCGGCGCAAAAGCAGTCGGTGCAGACGGCCGCGCGGACGCCGGGGATCTTGTTGGCCGTGATCGAGATGCCGATGCCCGTGCCGCAGATGAGGATGCCCCTTTCGCACTCGCCCGAGGCGACGGCCTTCGCCACCGCTTTGCCGTACACGGGATAGTCGCAGCTGTCCTTCGTATAGGTGCCGAAGTCCCTGTATGCCAGGCCGCGCTTTTCCAAATGAGCCATGATCTCCTGTTTGAGTTCAAATCCGCCGTGGTCGCATCCGAGAGCAATCATGAATAGCTTCCTCCGTTGTTTTCTGACTGTAGTATTTTATCATTTTATCGGGAAAGTATCAAGCATGAAAAAAACGCGGCGGGGGGCGTCCCCGCCGCGTAGGCGTAGCGCTTCCGCGCCGTGATGTTCCCCGCGCGGTCGTATTCCCAGGTGAACGAGGCGTTCTGCGTCACGCTGTCGTGCCGGACAAGCTGGTTCTTCGCGTCGTAACAAAAAACGAAAACGAGACAAGGGAAGGATTCTGTTGTTTTGTTGTTCATTCCCTTGTCACTCCTTTCTGTTGGTGGGACGGAGAAGCGGCCTCTGTCTCATGTTCGCGTTAATTGTCCGCTGTCCCAAAGTGAATACCTCTAGACTTGATTAGTCTGCAAACCTGATACTCATATGTCAACATGCCGTTTTTTTCCACGCCGCTGAAAATTGGCATGGAGACAAAAGGATTTTCTATCGTGGCGTCGTCGGGGCAGCCTGCATTCGGAAAGCATCCTATCTTCTGGAGCTCCCAACGCTCTTCATCCTTTTTGTTTTTAAAATCCAGTTGCCCGAGATAGTCCCAAGCATACGTGTGATCCATCATTCTTAAGAATCCCAGTGCCCGAAGTTCTTCGTCGTTCTTCGGTATTTTATCGGGCGGACAGATCGTAATGTAAACCAACTGCTTATGTCGGGATTCCGTGTTCACATATTCACCAACTTTTCGTATTACTATATACCAGCCAGGCAAACCTGTTTTTTCCACGGCAAGCTGAGAGAACGGGTGAATGAAAGTATCTCCTATGTTCCATCCCGGATCATAGGTTTTCCGCATCCTGTAAATCGCCTCGGCTCCAATACTCTTTTCCGAAAAATATCGGAACAAGCCGTCATACTCACTCTGCCTGAAGGGATCGTTTTCCTCAGCTGCGCGCTCTTTTAAATGATTTGCCGCGTGAATAGCGTTATCCTTTTCCTTTTGCGTCAGCTCATCTTTTTTACATAGAGAAAGTGCTAATGCCACTTCCGCGTAAGGCCCATCATCTACGTCACTAAATTCATTATGGAATTCTTCTCTGACTATCTCGATGGATTTTTCTCTGCCCTTTCCCTTGTTTCTAAGCGCAGTATATCGATCCGAAATTTCTTCGATAAGCGGACTTTCTTCAATCAAAAAATTGTTTTTCATTGTTCCAACCTCTATTCAATCAAATAAGTTTAAAATAAATTGCTCCCTCTTGTTTTCTAAATAGCCAGTCAAACAAGAAAGCGCTTTTGTCAAGTATAAAGGACCTTTGGGGTTCTTATTACTTATTCCATGTATTTGGTTACTTCCGTATTTGCCAGGATTTAAAGTATGGTATTTTATCATTCCTAGTTCCTCCAATCCCCTTGCTTCAGCATAAGATAGTCCTTGTATTCGATATGCAGGAAGATACCCTTTTGTCTGTTTGTGATAACTCATTCTTTTTTCATATCCGGTATCTGACACTCTTCCCACATACTGTATTATTCCACTATCATCTTCTAAAAAATAAACTGAATAAGTTTTAATTTGGTCAGTTTCAATTGAGGATGTAAACGCTTCTGATGAAGAAAATACATTAATTGCTGTTACCTTAAGTATATTATATGAGTCAACCAGACTTGAAATAAATCCTCGAAAGCTCCTTTGACCGATGGGTGTCGAAATATATGCGGCCGCCGTTGCCAGCAAGATAGCAACAATTCCTACTGCTGTAGCTACGCCGATTGAAATGGGCTCTCCTCCAGCATAATCCGCCATATTCACCGGATTATTGTTGCAATACGCAAACATATTACATCCGAGAAGGCCCTGTCCGGTGCTGATGAACACGTCTGGGCTGATGAACCTTCCGAGCTCCGGATTGTAATACCGGCTGCCGAGATAGTACATGCCCGTTTCGGCGTCGAAGTAGTAGCCGCGGTAGCGGAAGGGGTTTTTCGTGCCGGTGATGTAGCCCTCGGCGTTCGTCACCGTGCAGTTGCCCCACGCGTCGTAGCTGTAGCGCGCCACGATCTGCCCCGTTGAAGCGCGGACGATCGCGACCACGTCCCCCTGTACGTTGTAGAGGTAGTAGAAGATCAGACCGCCGCTGATCAGACCGACGCGGTTCCCCTCGCTGTCGTAGAAAAACCAAAGATGCGTGTCGCCCGTCTTCTGCGCCAGAAGCTGCGAGCCGTTGAGGAAGTACTCCGTCGTCGTGCCGTTCACGGTCTTGGAAGTGCGGAAGCCCGCGGCGTTGTACTTATACGAATACGTGTTCCCGCCGCCGCTGATCCCCGACAGCTCCCGCCCGTTCCAGCTGTAGGTCCGGCCGTTGTACGACGTCATATTCCCCATGCCGTCATAGGTGATGGGCAAACCGTTATAGCTCGTCAGCAGGTCGCCCCACGAGGAATTGCCGTAGACATAGCTGCGCGTCTCGGTCGGCGTGCCGAGCGTCCCCGTCGTGTAGGCGTAGCGTTTCCGCGCCGTAATGTTCCCCGCAGGGTCGTATTCCCAGGTGAACGAGGCGTTCTGCGTCACGCTGTCATGCCGGACAAGCTGGTTCTTCGCGTCGTAGAAAACAACAAAAAGGAGGCAAGGGAATGGTGCTGTTGATTTGTTGTTCATTCCGGCATATCGCCCTTTCTATAGGTGGGACAGGAAAGCGTTTTCTATTCCACTGTCATTATCTTTTCACCTTTGGGGGACGTGAAAACCGTCCCTCATTCCACCTGATTGTTCATATAAAGAGCTTAACATGATTTCATAAGCTGACAAACATGCGATTCGTATGATTTGTCCTCGATCAATGATGGTCTTCCCGTTTTTTTGACCGTCTTCATCTATACAGTTCAGAATCAAATTCTCAGATGTAAAAGAATCGATATAACCCGAAACTGTTTCGCCGTTCTCAGTGTTCATCAAAACAGAGATCAAATGATGGTTTTCACTTCCAAACAACAAAAACGAATCTTCCAGTGAACGGCGAGCGTCAGGCATGAAAACATTATTATCTTTTTTTTGGCTATATAGCTTCATCAGCTTGTTTTCATATTTTCCCGCATAAGCGATTCGATAAATATCATTAAGTCGAGTCAGAGTAAATCCATCAAAACTGCCGTACTGATCAACTTCCTTTATCAGCACGCTTTCTTCCGAGACGCCAAGAATGAAACCAACGATAAAACCATTATCGTCGCCCGAAGTGCTGAATAATGAAACGAGTTGACCATCATTTATGTGAGAGAACAATTCCTTGTACATTGTGATTCACTCTCCTTTATTTCAAAGAATGTACTATTTCATAAAACTGAGAGCTGCCTTCAAAAGTGCCTTCATCTTCATTATCTTCATCAAATCGATCAAATGGCAGAATCAACCTTTGCTTTGGATTTGGGTTTGGTTTCCAAGATTTCTTTTTTCTGTTTTTTGTCGTCAATCTTCCAGACCGAGGGTTGCTATGTTTTTGCCAGTTTTTGTGCCCGTTTGTATGCTCAGTTACTCCGTCTCCTGCTTTGTTTTGATAAATGATCTCATTAAAACTGGTGTGCTCATAGTTATCAAAGGAAATGATAGGATTGTTTATCTGCTCCTGAAATGCAAAAAAGCTCAATATGAAAACACCGAGGAAAAATAATATATCTCCTTTTGGAAATGGACCATCAACTAATGTCAACCACCACATCATTGTTGTCCACTCAGAAACTATTGATGCGGCATCATGTCCAGTCTTGTCGGTCCTGTTCACTGGATTATTGAGACAATACGCAAACATGTTCGCGCCGAGGAGACCCTGGCCGGTGCAGATGAACACGTCCGGGCTGATGAACCTTCCAATCTCCGGGTCGTAATAGCGGCTGCCGAGATAGTACATGCCCGTCTCGGCGTCGAAGTAGTAGCCGCGGTAGCGGAAGGGGCTCTTCGTCCCGGCGATATGGCCCTCAGCTTTCGTCACGGTAATATTTTACTATTTTACCGGGAAAGTATCAAGTATGAAGAACGCGGCAGGGTCTCCCCCGCCGCGTTTGGCTTATTCAGATCAGATCATGATGCCGCGCTGCTTCGCCTCGAAGCTCAGCTGGTCGCGGAAATCGGGGTGCGCAATGGCGATGAGCTGGCGCGTGCGGCTGGCCAGACTCTGGCCGCGCAGATGCGCCACGCCGAATTCGGTGACGATATAGTCCACGTCGTTCTTGCTCGTCGTGCAGACCGCGCCGGGGGTGAGGGTGGACTTGATCTTGCTGATCGCGCCGCCCTTGGCCGTGGAGGAGAAGGCGATAAAGCTCTTGCCTCCCCTCGACTGGCAGGCGCCGCGGACGTAGTCGATCTGCCCGCCGGAGCCCGACATGTGCCTGGTGCCGACGCTCTCGGCGCAGACCTGACCCCAGAAATCCACCTCGAGAGCGGCGTTGATGGAGATCATGTTGTCATTCTTGCAGATGACGTTCGGGTCGTTGACATAGTCCACCGGCATGAGCGCGATGGCCGGATTGTCGTTGATATAGTCGTAGATGCGCTGCGAGCCGAAGGCAAAGGTCGTGACAGACACGCCGCGGTGGATCTGTTTTCTGCTGTTGTTCACGGCGCCGCACTCGATCAGCTCGACCATCGAGTCGGTGAACATTTCCGTGTGGATGCCGAGATCGTGCTTCTGCTTGAGCGCCATGCCCGTCGCGTCCGGGATCGCGCCGATGCCCAGCTGGATGCAGGCCCCGTCGGGGATCAGCTCGGCGATATAGCCGCCGATGGTCTTGCTGGTCTCGTCGATGTTGGCCGCGGGCAGGACCGGCAGCGTCATATTGTTTTCGATCAGGCCGTCCACCTGGCTGATATGGATCTGCAGCCCGCAGACCGCGCGGGGCTGGCAGTTGTTGACTTCAAGAAAAATGCGCTTGGATTTTTCGATCATCGCCTCGCTGTAAGACGACACACAGCCGAGCGAGAAATAGCCGTGCTCGTCCATCGGCGAGACGGAGACGCAGAATACGTCGTAATCGTAAAACCGGCGGATCAGGCCGGGGATGTCGCGGTAGTAGTTCGGGATAAAATCGGCAAAGCCGGCGTTGATCGCCTTGCGCGCGCCGCCGCCCGCAAACCAGGAAACGCCGTTGAGCTTCCCGTCCAGGGACTTGTCCGCATAGAATTCCAGCGGGTACACGTCAAGCAGCGTCTGCACCTTGACGTCCTTCAGCTCGCCGCCGGCCGCCCGCGCGGCGACGGCGCTGATGATCGCCGGGGTGTGCGAAGTCGCGGCGTCCATGCCGATGACCCAGCCGTTTTCCACTCTCGCTGCCAGAGAGGCGGCGTCCGTCAGCTTCTGTCTGTACTGCTCGGAATAGTCGTTCATGTCTTCCTCCGTCAATGTTTTCTGCCTCGGCGCGGACGGTCGGCATACAGGCGGTTGTCTGCGATGCGGCTGTCCGACTCCTGCATGAATTTTTTGAGCTTGTCCTCGAATTCCTGGTTCTCGCTGCGCGGCGCGACCTCGCCCACCTTGGGCGCGGCGTTCTCGCGCGGCCGCTCCGTTTCGGGGCGGCGCGGGGCGCGCGGAGCTCTCGGCGCGGTATTGCCGCCCGTCTCCTCCGCCCGCTTGATCGACAGATTGATTTTTCCGTCCTCGCTGATGTTCAGCACGCGCACCTTTACGCTCTGACCGACCTGGACGAATTCGCCCACGTCAGAGACAAAGGCATTCGCGATCTCCGAAATATGTACGAGCCCGCTCTTGCCCTCCGGCAGCAGCACGAACGCGCCGAACTTTGCGATGCTGGTTACCTTGCCTTCCACGACTGATCCGATTTCCAGTGCCATATTATCCCTCTTTATCCTCAGCATTGGTAAAATAAAAAATTGTTTCGTCCGGCATGACAAGTCCCAGCCGTTCACGCGCCAATTTTTCGATCTCACGGTCATCCGGTCCGGAGCGCAGCGCGCTCTCCAGCGCGTCGGTCTCCTCCCGGAGCGCCTGCACCTCCGAACTGAGCATTCGGCGTGCGCTTTCCGCCTCCTCCAGCATTCTTTTGACGACGCAGCAGCGCAGCAGACCGTACGCCAGCATCGCCGCGATCAGGATCCCCAGGATCCGCGACATGGTTTTTTCGCCCGTAGGTTCACAACCTCTCAAACTATTATAAATATAGCTTACTCCCATGAAAAATGGAAGTGTTTATTTCATGTTTTTCTTCCTTTTTTTCAGGAAAACAGCGCATTTCTCCCTGCAAATTCCAAAAAATGGTGTTACGGACGGACTGACGCCGAAGATGTACAGCCCGAAGACGCCGAGAAAGAAAAAGGGCTCCCAGAAGCCGGGCCGTCCGCCGCAGAATACCATGCCCGTGACAAACATCTCCCCGGTGCAGAAGAGGCAGAATACGAGGTCGCAGACCACGCCGAGAAGCCTTCCTCCGCCGCGGCGGAGCACCCGGAACAGATCGTAGAGCAGCCCCGCCAGCAGACCGCCGAGCGCGGAGGCCGCGATCGATATCATCTGTGCGCCGATCGTGACGCGCATGCGCTATCCGAAGATCTTCTTCCACAAGCTCGCCGCGGCTGCCGTCTCTTCATAGCACAGCTCGCAGATCCTTCCGCGCAGCTCCAGCAGTCCCGCGTCCAGATCGATCTTGTCGATATGCAGCCCCTCCCCGCGCACCGAAAGCTCGCCCATGTCCGTGGAGAGCACGATCAGGTTCTCGTCAAAGCCGCTCACGTCGCTCACGCCCGTGAGCCGCAGTTTTTCGCGGTTTTCCATCTGCAGCGCGTGCGGCCGCGCCGGCAGCTCCGCGCCCTTGCCGTTTATGCTCATTCGCCATCGCCTCCGTTCATAATATATATCGCAGCCCGGCGCGAAATATGTCCCCTTGAAAAGGGCGGTGAACAATTGACTTTCCACTTTTTGCTTGGTAATATAAGCAGGTGGAAAAAACACTCTTTTTGACGAAAGCGGGTGTATGAAATGAACAGATCCTGCGGCGTCCTGATGCCGATGAGTTCGCTGCCCTCCCCCTACGGGATCGGCACGATGGGCAAGAGCGCCTATGAATTCGTGGACTTTCTCCGTCGCTCTTCCCAGCGCTACTGGCAGCTCCTCCCCCTGGGGCCGACCAGCTACGGCGACAGCCCTTACGCTTCCTTCTCCACCTTTGCGGGCAACCCCTATTATATCGATCTCGATCTGCTGATCCGCGACGGACTGCTGAAAAAAGACGAGGTCGAAAGCTTCTTCTGGGGCGCGGACGCGGAGCGCACCGATTACGGCGCGATCTACGTCAGCCGCTTCGCCGTGCTGCGCAAAGCCTACGAACGCGGGATCGGCCGCTATGCCGCCGAATTCGCCGCCTTCCGCGCGGAGAACGCCTCCTGGCTTGAAAACTACGCGCTGTTCATGGCGCTCAAGGCGCATTTTGGCATGCGCAGCTGGGTCGAATGGGAGGACGAGGATATCCGTCTGCGCAAACCGGAAGCCGTGAAGAAATACAGCCTCGCGCTTGCCGACGATATCTCTTTCTACGCTTTCCTGCAGTTCCTGTTCTTCCGCCAGTGGAACGCGCTGCGCGCCTATGCCCACGAAAAGGGCATCCAGTTCATCGGCGACGTGCCGATCTATGTGGCTCTCGACAGCGCCGATGTGTGGAGCGAGCCGAAATACTTCCAGCTCGATGAGGACAATCTCCCCATCGAGGTCGCCGGCTGCCCGCCCGATCCCTTTACCGACGACGGCCAGCTTTGGGGCAACCCGCTCTACGATTACGACGTGATGAAAAAAGACGGCTTCGGCTGGTGGATCCGCCGGATCGAAGGCGTCGGCAAGCTCTACGACGTGATCCGCATCGACCACTTCCGCGGCTTTGAAAGCTACTGGGCCGTCCCCTACGGCGACGAGACCGCGCGGAGAGGCCGCTGGAAGAAGGGCCCCGGCATGGATCTTGTCGGCGTGCTGACCTCCTGGTTTCATGATCTGCGCTTCATCGCCGAGGATCTCGGCTACACGACGCCGGAGGTGGAAAAGCTGCTGGCCGATTCCGGTCTGCCCGGCATGCGCGTGCTGGAGTTCGGCTTTGACCCGACGGGAGACGCGCCCTATATGCCGCACAACTGCCCGAAGCACAGCGTCTGCTATATCGGTACGCACGACAACGAAACCGTGCGCGGCTGGATCCGCTGTCTCGACCGCAAAACGCGCACGTTCGCGAAGGAATACATGCACATCACGAAGGACGAGGGCTGGTGCTGGGGCATGATCCGCGCCGGAATGGCCACGCCCAGCGAGCTGTTCGTGCTGCAGATGCAGGACGCGCTCGAGCTGCCCGGCGACGCGCGCATGAACATCCCGGGCACCGCCTCCGGCAACTGGCAGTGGCGCATGAAGCCCGGCGCGCTCACGACCGAGCTTGCGAGGAAGCTGCGCCGTTATACCAGGCTGTACAGAAGAGCATAAAGCCGAAAAAAACAAGACTGCGTCACGTTTGGTGACGCAGTCTTGTTTTTTGTCTTATACCAGCCGGATCACGCCGAAGGTGACGCCCGTCATGATGGCCGCGGCGATCAGCACGCCGATGACGATCGAGGGCATCGCGCGCCGGAGCTCCATCCCCATCAGCGCCGCTACGAGCGCGCCCGTCCATGCGCCGGTACCGGGCAGCGGGATCGCGACGAGCAGACATAGCCCGATAGAGCCGTATTTCTTGACGACCTCGCTTTTGAGGTGCGCGTTTTCCTCGATCCGGGTAACGAAGCCGTCGAGCCTTTTCAGCTTTCTGCGCAGAAAGATCAGAAAATTTTTGATGAACAAGATGATGAACGGTACGGGGAGCAGATTCCCCACGATCGCCGAGAGCAGCGCCAGCGGGTAATTCAGCCCGATCGCGATTCCGTACGGCAGGCCCAGTCTGAGCTCGACAACGGGGAGCATCGAGATCAGAAAGGTCATCGTCATTTTCCCGATCGTCGTATCAGTCAGCCACGTGATCATCCGCGTCCTCCTGCGTCGTTGTTTTGAAGGCAAAGAACCTCTGCCCGAGATAATTCAGCACCGTGTACAGCCCCATGCCGACGACCATCGCGGCGTTTGTCTGCAGCTTTTCCCCCATGCCGGAGAGCAGCCGCAGCGTGAGCGGCTTGGCGATCCCGTAGGCGATCAGCCAACAGACGGCGACCGTCAGCGCGAAGCGCAGGACCTGCGCCCAGGAGCGCTCGCGGTTTTTAAAGGTGAAATATTTATTCAGGAAAAAACTCACCGTCCCGCCGACGAGATAGTTCGCCGCCGAGCTGAGCCAGTACGAGCAGCCCGCCAGATTATACAGCAGAAACATGACGGATGCGCCGACAAGCGTGTTGATCACGCCCGTCAAAAGAAATTTCGGAATGGTGTTATCGATCATTTTCATATGCTTACCTCGATGTATTATAACACGTTCCAAATCATTATTCAACCATCCTCAAAAGTCGTCCCGACGCACAAACAGCTATTGAAAATAACACTTGCTCTGCGGAGAAATCTATGCTAAATTGTGTGCATACGCAAGCACTGCGCGGCTGCGGGGATGTGACGCTTCACGGACGGGGCCTACCGCAGAGAAGGGTTCGCACTCCGGCGCGGTCCGCTCCTATGTGAACGCTGAAGATGCAGGACCTCGTGCCGCGAAGGGATATCTTCAGGCAAAAGAGCAGGGCACATCTGCATAACAGGCAGAGCTGGGTGCTTCTGTTCGAGTTCCCCCGGTGCGGAAGGCGCGCGTCTTGTATTCATGTACAGGCAGTGGCAACTTCGCTGATTCCCTGTGTGCGAACTCACGCCGGAAAACGTGAAAAACAGAAAAGAGAGGGAAAAATTATGGAGTGGCTGGCAAGAATCAATGATGCAGTCAACGGCATCGTTTGGGGCATCCCTATGCTCGTTCTTCTGGTTGGCGCGGGCGTGGTTCTCAGCGTCATGACCGGATTCATTCAGTTCCGCAAGTTCGGCTATGCGATGCGCAACACCCTGGGCAAGATTTTCAAGGGCCATACGGCGGGCAAGGGTGAGGTCACACCCTTCCAGGCCGTCACCACCGCCTTGGCAGCGACCGTCGGTACCGGCAACATCTCCGGTGTCATTGCGGCTGTCACGCTCGGCGGCCCGGGCTCCATCTTCTGGCTGTGGATCACCGCCCTCATCGGTATGTGCACCAAATTCTCCGAGGTCGTGCTCGCCATTAAGTACCGCGAGCGCAACAAGGACGGCGACTGGGTCGGCGGACCGATGTACTACATCAAGAATGGTCTGGGGAAGAATTGGAATTGGCTCGCCATTCTCTTCTGTATCTTCGGTGCACTTGCGGCTTTCGGCATCGGCAACGCCGTGCAGGTGAACAACATCACTGACGCCATCAATGCCGCCATCATCACCTTCAGTCCCGGTTTTTCCGGCGCGACGACTGTCAACTGGGTCATCGGCATCATCATAGCGGCCATCAGCGGCGCCACGCTGATCGGCGGCATCAAGCGTCTGGGCAGCGTTACCGAGAAGCTCGTCCCGTTCATGTCCATCATCTATATTCTCTCTTGCCTCATTGTCATCTTCGGAAACATCGGCTCCATTGGCAAGGTCTTCGGCAGCATCTTTCAGTATGCTTTTACTCCCCATGCTGTCATCGGCGGCGCTGCAGGCGCGGCCATCAAGACTTGTATTACATGGGGTGTCAAACGAGGCGTCTTTTCTAACGAGGCAGGCCTCGGCTCCGCCCCAATCGCGCATGCCGCCTCTTCCGAGACCAACCCTGTCAAGCAGGGCCTCTACGGAATCTTTGAAGTCTTCATGGACACCATCGTCATTTGCTCTCTCACCGGCCTGACCATCCTGAGCGCCTTCTACTCCGGCGGTGTCAACTGGGAGTTCGGCGTCAAGGGCGGCAACTCCATCATCGCAGGCGCCTTCGGCACTATCCTCGGCAACAAGCTCGGTGCCATCATCGTTGCGCTTGGCATCTCCCTTTTCGCGCTGTCCACGATCCTGAGCTGGGCGCTCTATGGCTCGCGCTGTTGCGAGTATATCTTTAAGACGCCCAAGTGCATCAAGCCCTACTATATGATCTACATCATCATCACATTGATCGGCTGCCAGATGGGTTCCGGCCTCGCCTGGGATATTGCGGATACCCTCAACGGCCTCATGGCAATCCCGAACCTCATCGCGCTCATCGGTCTGAGCGGCGTAGTAGTCAAGCTGACAAAGGAGCACTTTTCATCCGACAAGCTGAAAGACAAGTAAAGATGCAGCAGCTGCACGGGGCGGTCATCCGCCCCGTGTTTTTTCACTAAAAGGGAAAAAAGGCTTGCATTTTTTCCTTCTGTGTGCTATTATATTTGAGCGCCGATAGAGAAAAGCGCATTTCCGGGTGTAGCGCAGTTGGTAGCGCGCTTGAATGGGGTTCAAGAGGCCGCTAGTTCGAATCTAGTCACTCGGACCAAAATACGGGTTGTCCCATTTGGGACAGCCCGTATTTTCATTCGTGCACCGGATCGAACTAGCGGCCTCTTGCAATTTAATCAATGGCCGCAAGGCGGCCGTGGCGGCATGTGTGCCGCTGCGGCCGCTAGTTCGAATCTAGTCACTCGGACCAACAAAATGCAGACCATCATTTGATGGTCTGCATTTTGTTAATCTGTGTACCGGTACGAACCAGCGGCCTCTTGCAATTCAATCATGGCCGCTTTGCGGCCGTGGCGGCGTTTATCGCCGCTGCGGCCGCCGGTTCGAACACAGTTGCTCGTGCAAAAAAGAGGGTATCGAAAGATACCGGTTTCATTTCGTTAAGGATACTCTTTTACAACTTAGTCGATCTTGCCAACGAAACGGAAGATGATTTCGATTTCCTGCTGCCGGAAGCCGAAGTCGTCTTCCGTTGCTTCATGGACCAAAATCTTCTCGATCAGCGTATTCAGGAGTTCCGCGGTCAGTTCTTTGGGGACACCGATCTGCTTGATCAGCTCGACCCATTTCTGCGCGTCCTCGACGGTCTGCTTTTCTTCCGTCAATTCTGCTTTCCGCGATTTGGTTTTTCAATTTCGTTCTTGTTCCTCCGCGATCAATGCTTATGATACGATCCCTTCACCACGCCCTGGATCTGCAATTCATCTACGATAATATCCGGATAGGTTTTCGTATCGGGATTGCAGGAGTGAAGGATGTACTTTTTCTTATTTTGATCGAAGCCGAGCTTTTTCAGATTGTTCTTCCCGTCGAACAGCGCGATGACGAGATCGCCCTCGTTGGCTGTCTGCTGCCGTTTCACGAACACATAATCCCCGGGGAAGATACCCGCGCCGATCATGCTTTCACCTTTGGCAATCAGCGCGAAGTAATCTCCCTTTTCCACCAGCGATTCCGGCATACGGATATATTCAATAAAGCGCTGTTCCTCTTCCTGGCCGGGGCCGCAGGCGACCGTTCCAAGTACTTGCAGCGCGTGGATCGGCGCGGCGTCCTCCATCATCTTCGTGCGCGCGGTGCGGCGGCCGGAATAATCCAGCGATCCATCTTCGCGCATGGAGATGAGATAACGGTGCACCGTCGAGAGCGGAATTCCCGTCCCTTCGACGATATCCCGCACGGAAGGGATCTCGTCATTTTCGCAGAAGTGCTTGTCGATATATTCAGCGATAACAGCTTTTTTGGATGCGTCTTTTTTCATAGAGCCCTCACTTAAAACAAATTGTTTCGCTAGTGCTATAGTATCACATGAAACAATCCGTGTCAAGCCCAGTTTGAAACTTTTTGTTTCTTTTCTTTCTGTACAGCAAAAAGATGCCGTGTCTGTTGGCACGGCATCTTTGCTGAAAACGATTGGGTTTTACTGTTTTCTCGCTTTGATCTTCGCGATCAGCGCGGGAACGAGTTTTTTGTAATCTGTGACAGCACCGATGTGCGCGATGTCGTAGATCGGCGCGTCCTCAGATTGGTTGATCGCCACGATACATTTGGCCTTCTGCATACCGAGCTGATACTGGACCGAGCCGGAGATCGCGATGTTGAGCATCAAGTCCGGGCTGACGGTCGCGCCGCTCTGGCCGATCTGACGGTCATGCGGCAGCATACCGTTGTCCACAAGCGGGCGTGAAGAAGCCAACTGCCCGCCCAAAAGATCAGCCAATTCTCGCAGCATGGCAAGATCTTCCTCGGTCTTTACGCCACGGCCACCTGCCACAACGACTTTTGCTTCCGCAAGAGATTCGCCGCTCTTCTCCGCGCTGCGTGTCTCCAGAACCTCGTAATCACCGTCCGGCTCAATGTTGAGCTTTTCCACGATCAGCTCACCGGACGCATCGGCAATCGGCTCAATTGGCGAACAGATCTGTGCGTGGACTGTGGCCATCTGCGGACGGCGCTCCAAAATGACGATGTGAGCAAGGATCTTACCGCCGTATCCGGGCGTCGTCTGATAGAACACGCCATCCTCGTCAAAGCCGAGGTCGATCGCATCCGCGGTCAGGCCGGTGTCGAGCGAGACCATCACGCGCGGAGCCAGATCACGGCCCAGCGGCGTAGCACCGTACAGGATGATCGACGGCCTGTACTTTTCGGAAAGCTGTGTCAGCGCCTTCTGATACGGCCGTGCGCTGTAGCTGCGGAGCGCTTCGTTTTCGCACAGCAGGACGGCGTCCGCGCCGTAAGAGAAGAGCGTGTCGGCAAGCGCCGAGACGTCCGCGCCGAGCAGAACGGCGGTGATCTTCTCGCCGTTATGCTTTTGCAGCTCTTTGGATTTTGCCAGCAGCTCGAGCACGGTGGGGTGCAGCTTGCCGTTTTCCTGTTCGGCAAAGACCCAGATTCCCTGATAATCCGATTTCATATTCCCACCGCCTCTCAAAGCAGATGCTCGTTTTCGAGCAGGTCCGCCAGCGCCCTGGCCATATCCTCCGGGCTGCCCGTCAGATACTGCGTATCGGTGTTTCGCTTCTCCGGCTCGAAGACCTTTTTTGTCGAAGAGGGAGAGCCGGGCGTTCCGATCTTCGTCATATCGCAGCCGAGATCCGCCGCCGTCCAGGTCGTGCGCGGCTTTTTCTGCGCGCGCATGATGTTGATGGGCGTGGCGTAACGCGGCTTGTTGATCCCGCCGTTGACCGTGACGACGGCGGGCAGTTTCGCGCGGACGCGCTGCACCGTGTCGCCGAGATCGCGGTCACAATATACCCAGCCGTCCTCGACAGCGATGGAAGAGGCCAGGCTGATCTGCGGGATACCGAGCTGTGCCGCCACGGCCGGCCCGGTCTGCGCCGTGTCGCCGTCGGTCGCGAGACGCCCGAAGAGCAGCAGATCATAGCCGCCGATCTTCTCCGCCGCCTTGGCCAGCGTATAGGAGGTCGCAAGCGTATCCGCGCCGCCGAAAGGACGGTCCGAAAGCAGATATGCCTCGTCGCAGCCCATGCCGAGCGCCTTTTTCTGCACCTCGGTCGCCATCGGCAGACCCATCGTGACGACGCAGACGCTTCCGCCGTGCTTCTCCCTGAGCTGAAGCGCGGCTTCGATCGCGTTGGCGTCCATGGGATTCATCATGCTCTTGACCCCGTCGCGGCGCAGGTTGCCGGTCTTGGGATCGAGCTTGACGTCGTCTGTGTCGGGGACCTGCTTGACAAATACCAGAATCTTCATGCCGTTTCCCTTACTTCACACCCATGAAGCCGGAAATGACCATCTTCTGCACTTCGCTGGTGCCTTCGTAGATTTCGGTCACTTTTGCGTCGCGCATCATGCGCTCCACGGGGTAGTCCTTCGAGTAGCCGTAGCCGCCGAAAAGCTGTACCGCGCGGTTGGTAACGTAGGAGGCGGTCTCCGCGGCAAAAAGCTTTGCCATGGCGGCGGGCGCCGTGTAGGGAAGGCCGTCCTGCTCGGCCGCGGCGGCGCGCCATACCAGCAGGCGGGCGGCGTCCGTCTTCGTCTGCATATCGGCCAGCGTAAACTGCGTGTTCTGGAACTGAGAGATGCGGCGGCCAAACTGGATGCGCTCGGCCGTGTACTTCACGGCCTCGTCGATCGCGCCCTGCGCGATGCCGGTGGCCTGCGCGGCCACGCCGATACGGCCGCCGTCAAGAGTCGCCATCGCGATCTTGAAGCCCTTGCCCTCCTGGCCGAGCAGATTTTCCTTCGGGATGCGGACGTTGTCGAAGATCAGCTCGCAGGTGGAGGAGGCGCGCAGACCCATCTTGTTCTCCGGCTTGGACATGCTGAAGCCGGGCATATCGCGCTCGACGATAAAGGCGGAGATGCCGCGGGTCCCCTGCTCCTTGTCCGTCATGGCAAAGACGATGAAGACGTCCGCCGCGCCGGCGTTGGTGATGAAGATTTTGCTGCCGTTGAGGACATAGCTGTCGCCGTCGAGAACGGCCGTGGACTTCTGCATGGAGGCGTCGGTCCCGGCGCTGGGCTCGGTCAGCGCGAAAGCGCCGAGCTTTTCGCCGCGGGCCAGAGGCACAAGATACTTCTGCTTCTGCTCCTCGGTGCCGAACTTGAGGATCGGCCAGCAGCAGAGAGAGGTGTGGGCGGAGACGATGATCGCCGTGGTCGCGCAGACCTTCGCCAGCTCCTCGATCTCCAGCACGTAGCCGAGCTGGTCGATGCCGCTGCCGCCGTAGTCCTCGGGGATGGGCAGGCCCATCATGCCCATCTCGGCCATCTTCTTCACACTCTCAAGGGGGAAGCGTTCGGTCTCGTCGATCTCCTTGGCCAGGGGCTTGATCTCATTTTCCGCAAATTCTTTAAAGGAAGCCTGAAGCTCCAGATGCTCTTCATCCAGTCTGAACATGAGTACTCTCCTTTTCAATATGAATTGTCATTCAGTTTTACGGGTAAAAAAATATGTCTTTGTTCCGCTTGACGCTATGCCTTGATCCTCTCCCACACCTCGGCAGGGACGTACGCGGATACGTCCTTGCCGAAGGAGTGCAGCTCGCGCACCATGGAGGAGGAGATCGCGGGCGCTACCGCGCGAAAATAAATGGTGTCCATGTCCGGCATAATCAGCTTGTTCACATTGGCCACGTTTTCCTCATAGTTGTAGTCGAGGTTGTTGCGCAGCCCGCGAATGAAATAGTCGATCTCATGCTCGCGGCAATACTCCGCAACGATACCGCTGTAAATGCTGACCTTGCAGTTGGAGAGCTCTTCGCGCTCCAAAGCCGCGCGGATGGCCTCGGCCATCTGTTCGGCGGGATAGCTCCGTTTCTTCGCGGAATTGACCGCGATGACGATGTGCACCTCGTCGAACAGACGGCTGGCTTTTCGCACGATATCGTGATGCCCGTTTGTATAGCAGTCAAAGCTTCCGGCATAAACCGCTTTCAATAGGCATCGCCTTTCTGTTTTTATTCGCTGAGGAAACGCAGGAGCTCCGCAACGAAGCCGTCCTCGTTGTCGAGCATCGGACCGTGTCCGCCCGCGATGACGACCTCCTCATATTTGCCTCCGTTGGCCTTGTACTTCTCAAGCACATAGCGCGTCTGGCTCAGCATGGGCTGCGGCGGACAGGCTTCCGCGCCGGGCCAGCCCGGCACATAACCAAGCTGTCCGAGCCAGGCCAGGTCCATCAGGCTTGTGTCAGAAACCATGATATCCGACGCGCCACGGATCCAGAGGATCGGGGGTTTGTTGGGGATCTCCGCGATCGGGGAAAGATCGCAGTAGTTGGGAGCCATCGTGTTGCAGACGCCGTTTTCTCCCGCGGCAAAGAAGGGCCATACGGGGGCCGCCGTCTTGTCGCCGGGATACAGACCGTCGCCGACACGGGTGGACAGCACGCTGTCGATGAACATCTCCTTGAGCTCCGGGTCGATCTGATACGGCGGCGCGACATATACGCCATCGATGGTCTGCGCGATGAAGCTGCGCTCGCCGCTCTGCAGGCAGGCGATCAGCTGCGCGTTGGCGCAGCCGCCTCCGCTGGCCAGGCCGACCGGCTGGAGCTTTTTGCCGTCCTCGCCGTAGGTGCCGCCAAAGCCGAAGGGAGAGAGCGGAGCCTCCAGGATCAGGCTCTCCAGCTTTTCGCTGTGGTCGATGGCGTACTGCATCGCAACGCCGCCTCCCATGGACCAGCCGAGCAGGCTGAAGCGCTCCCAGCCGAGCGTCTCGGCCAGGGCGTCCACATCGTCGGAGAAGTCGCGCATACCGCGGCGGGCGTCGATGGGCTTGGGCTCGGTATCGCCAAACCCGCGCAGGTCAGGAGCCACGAGCTCAAAGCGATCCTCCAGCCGCTTCATCAGCGGAAGATAAAACTTGGCCGAGGAGGCGTTGCCGTGGATGAGCATCAGCTTCGGCAGCCCCGCCTTGCCGGCGTGGTAAAAGGCGGTCGTCAGACGGGAAGTCTCTGCCTTTTGTACTTCATAAAACATGCTTATTTGTCTCCTTCGCGTTCTCTGTTTTCAAGAAATCCGAAGTCCACCTCGACCCGAAAGTTCATGTCCTTCCGGGGCTTGGCGGCCCGCTCCTTCTTCACGGGCGTTTCTCCCGTGAACATGCCGCCGTCCAGCACGCGCATGGCCTCGTCCACGACCGTGTCGAGGTCGGCGCTTCCGTCGCCGAGCAGGCAGTATTTCAAACCGACGAAGTTGGAAATACCCATCAGCATATAGGACAGGACCGAGAGGTCGATGTCCTTGACCTCGCCGTTTTCCTGCGCGAGCGACAGCCCTGACGAATACGCTTTGCTGAAGGTCTCGTAATATTCCTTGAACAAATTGCGGTCGACGTAGAGCGATTCCCAAATGATGTTGTACACATAGGGATGCTTGCGGACGTATTCCAGCCATGCCCGGAGACCCTCGCGCTCCGCTTCGCGCCGCGTCTGGCAGTTGGCGGTTTTCTGGGACATTTCCTTTCGGATCTGGTGTCCGAACTGCAGCAGAAGGTAGCGGTAAAGACTGATCTTGCTGCTGAAATACACGTAAAAGGTCCCTGTCGCCACGCCGGCCAGCTTGGTGATATCTGCGATGTTGGCGCCGTAATAGCCCTTCTCGTAGATGAGCTGCGCGGCAGCGGAAAGGATATTGTTGAGGGTTTCCATTCCTTTGGGGGTTTGAGGCATCTTCAGAAGTTCGTCCACTTGTTTATTCGCTCCGTCTCTTTAGTATGATTGGATTATTTTAACACAGATCATCGGTCAATTCAACAAGAGCATATTCGGTTTTCCCTCTGCCTCAGACGATGTTATAGCGATCCTTTGCGGCGTTGGCAAAGCCGACGATCAGGCTGGCGAACAGCATCGGCTGTTCGTACATGGAGGCGTGGCCGCTGTTCTCGATCATGACGTAGTGGCTGTCACGGATGTGTGCCGCCAGATACTGCTGCTCCTCCGCGGGCGTCAGATAATCCTGTCGGCAGGAGACGATCAGCGTGGGGCAGAGGACCCGATCGAGCCGGTCTCGCACGTCGAAGTTGGATGAGCTGTTGGTCAGACGGATCATGGATTCGATGAATTCCCGATTGCCGAACACCGGCCCCAGCAGTCCGCGCCGCCGCTCCATCCAGTCGTTGTTCTGCGTATAGAAGCGCGGCGAGTAGATGACGGGGATCGCCGTGTAATAGTACTGCATGGGGTCGCTCGAGGCGAGGTTCCACGCCTTGCCGATATCGTCGAGCCACGGCCCGGTCGCCGCCGTCGCATTGAAGAGCAGCAGTCGCTCCACCTTCTCCGGATGAGCGATGGCGTATTCCAGCCCGATCTCGCTGCCGTAGGAGATACCGGCAATGCACAGCTTTTCGATCTCCAGGTGCTCCAGCAGCGCGTGCACCAGCCAGACCTGCACCGCGTGGTCGTAGGCCTCGCGGAGCTTGTCCGTCTTTCCCTGGTCCATCATGTCCACGAGGATCAGCCTGTTCATGGCGCTCAGCGGCTCGATGAATTCCTTCCAGCTCGCGCAGGACATCATGATGCCGTTCAGCAGGAGCAGCGGCTTGCCCTGTCCGTAAGTTTCGTAGTAGACCTGGCGGCCTTCAAAGCGGAAAGTTGCCATACAGTCTTACCACTTTTTGCCGATGATGCCGCACTCGAGAGCGCGATCCCAAAGCTCGTCGCGGAACTTCGGGTGCGCGATCGCGATCAGGCTCTCCACGCGCTCCTTGATGGTCGCGCCGCGCAGATCCGCCACGCCGTACTCGGTGATGATCAGATCCGCGTCGTTGCGGGAGAGGCTGACGGCCGCGCCGGTCTGCAGCTGCGGAACAATTTTGGAGACCTCGTGGCGCTCGCCGGTGGCCTTGTCCTTGATCATGGCCGTGGAGTAGAGTGCGATGATCGAGCGTCCGCCCTTGGACATCTGAGCGCCGATGGCGGTATCCGCCTGGCCGCCCGTGCCGGAGAACTGGCGCGAGCCGATCGACTCGCTGGCGCACTGGCCGGTCAGATCGACCTCCAGGCTCGTGTTGATCGAGATCTGATTGTCGTTCTGCGCGATGGTATAGGGATCGTTGACCCAGGCGCCGTCATAGAGCGCTACGCCGGAGTTGTGATCGCAGAATTCAAAGAGCTCCTTGCTGCCGAGGATCATCGTGGCAACCATCTGCCCGCGGTTGATGTTTTTGCGCTTGTTGGTGACAACACCCATCTTGACAAGCTCCGCCATGCCGCTGGTGATCAGCTCCGTGTGGATGCCGAGATCGTTCTTCTCCTTCAAGTACTCGGCCACGGCGTTGGGAATACCGCCGATGCCGAGCTGCAGGCAGGCGCCGTCCGGCACATACTGGCTGATCAGGCGGCCGATCTCGCGGTCCTTGTCGTTGAACGGCACGTCGGGAAGCGTGGGAACGGGATAGTCCGCTTCCAGAAGATAATCCACGTCTGTATAGTGAATCACAACATCCCCGTAGACAAAGGGGAAATTCGGGTTGATCTCCAGGATCGTGATGTCCGCGGCCTCCATCATGCGGCGCTCATACGTGTTGGACGTAGACAGTGAAATGAAGCCATTTTTATCCGGCATGGAAGCCGATGCGCAGAAAATATTGGGCTTGTTGCGATACAGCCACTTGGTGGCCGCAAAATGAAGATTGTTCGGGATGTAAGACATATTGCCCTGCGCGTGAGCCTTGCGCAGCGGCGTCGCGTAAAACCAGCCGTCCACGCTGAAGTTCTCCGCATATTCGGGTTTGTAGAACTCGCAGGTATGAGACGGATTGCAGTTGACGATCCGGATGTCCTTGACCTTGCCGTTGAGTGTATGGATGTTTTCCATGATCAGGCCCGCCTCGGCCGCGCCGAGGCCCGTGACGATGGTATCGCCGCTTTTTACAAGCGACAGAGCCTTTTCCAGAGAGATGATTTTAGACGTATAATCCATGATCTGTCCTCCGATTTTTGCATTGGGCTGCGGCAGATGCCGCAGCCCTATCCGATTATGACACAGTTACTGGATCGTTGCAAGCACGTCGTCGAGGCTCATGATCGGGCTGACGACCTGAAGCTCGTAGTAGCCGCTCTCGCCCGGCTCGAGGGAGATGGTGTTCAGTGCCAGAGAGGTGATGGCCAGACGGTCGCCGTTGTGGAAGTTGATCTCGCCGCCCATGGGGATCATGAAGTCGGTGGCTTCCATGACGTCGTTGAAGTTGGCCCAGTTGAGCTCGAGGCCCTGATCATGCAGAGCCTGCAGCGCCTGGACGAAGAGGCTGCCGGCGATGTAACCGGCCATGGCGTAGGAGTTAAGGGCATTGTCATTGCCGGAGCCGCCGTTGGCAAGCTCCCAGGCGCTCATCGCGGCGTAGAACTCGAGATAGCCGGCCATGCCTTCCTCGGTGCTGGTGTCGAGCCAGGCCGTGGAGTAGACGCGGCGGTCTTCCGTCACGGAGCCGTTCTCAACGAAAGCTCCGAGCGTGACGGCGGAGGCGTTGACATAGGAGGTGACGACGTTCGCGTTGAAGTTGGCGTCGCGCATCGAAGACATGAGGATCGCGAGCGGCGCCTGGTTCATGCAGGCGACGACCACGTCGCAGCCGGCGTTCTTCAGCACGTTCACAGCCGCGGAGTAGTCGGTGGCCGCCGCGTCAACTTCCTGATAGACGATATCGGCGTTGAGCGTCTCGTTCTGCTTCATCACGCCGTAAAGGAGACCGACGCCGGCGTCGTCCGTCGTGGAGATCACGCCGATCTTCGTGCCGCCGAGACCCATGCCGCCCTCAGCGGGAGCGAGCGCGCGGGCCAGCAGCACGCGGCCTTCGGAGTTGTAGATGGGCTGCACGGGGTAGATGACCTTGTCGTTGCCGGTCGCGCCCTCCTGATAGAGCTCCGCGATACCGGTGGCGGCATAGACCATGGGGATGCCCATCTGCTTGAGGTAGTCGAGCGTCGCGCCGACGGTGTTGGTGCCGAAGTGGCCGACGATGGCGAAGACGTGGTCGGTCTCGACGAGGGTCTGCGTGTAGGTCAGGCCCTGCGCGGCGTCAAAGCCGTCGTCATAGTGGATGAGCTGGATGGAACGGCCGTCAAAGCCGCCGGCGTCGTTGTAGGCCTTGAAGGCGGCCTCCATGCCGGCGTTGAACGGAATGCCGACCGTGGCGAAAGCGCCGGTCGTAGCCGCCGTGTTGCCGACGAGGATCGTACTGTCGTCCACGCCCTGCACCGGAACGAAAGGCGCGTAGCCGTCGCCCGCGGGCGCGGGCTCGTCAGCGGGAGTGTCGGCGGGCTTGTCCGCAGGGGTGTCGGCGGGCTTGTCCGCCTGGGTCGGCTGATCCGCGGGTTTGTCAGCCGGGGTGCTCGGCTCATTGGTCAGGCCGCTTCCGCAGGCCGCCAGAGAAAGGCAGAGTGCGAACACGAGCAGGAGTGCCAGCAGTTTTTTCATGTTTGTTCCTCCTTATTTTTTCCTGTTTTTTTATCGCTTTCGCGACTGATTACGATTTTTTGTCGCCGAGATAAGCCTCGATCAGTTTTTCGTCGTGGATGAGCTCTTCCGCGGGGCCCTGCATGCTGATCTTGCCGAGCTCCAATACATAGGCGTAATCCGCGATCTTGAGCGTTGCGAGCGCGTTCTGCTCCACGATCAGGATCGTGGTCCCCTCGTTGCGTATCTCCTGCAGCGTGCGGAAGATGTCCTTGATGACCAGCGGCGCGAGGCCGAGACTCGGTTCGTCAAGCATCAGCAGCTTGGGGCTGGCCATGAGCGCTCTGGCAATGGCGAGCATCTGCTGCTCGCCGCCGGAGAGCGTTCCGGCCTGCTGGCGCAGTCGCTCCTCCAGCCGCGGGAACAGCGTGAGGACGCGCTTCATATTCTTCTCGGTCTCCGCGCGGGAGCGGATGCAGTAGGCGCCGGCGCGCAGGTTTTCCTCCACCGTCAGCCCGGCAAAGACAAGGCGGCCCTCCGGGGACATATTGATCCCCATGCGCGCGACCTTGCAGGCCCGAAGCTGGGAGATTTCCTGCCCGGCGAGCTGGATGCTGCCGCCGCTGGGCTTGATGACGCCGCTGACCGTGCGAAGCGTGGTGGTCTTGCCCGCGCCGTTGGCGCCGAGGAGCGCGACGATACCGCCCTCTTCCACCGTGATGTCGATCCCCCGGACAGCCTGGATGGGGCCGTAGTTGACCTTGAGGTTTCTGATTTCAAGCAGTGCCATCGTCATCCTCCTCTACGCCGAGATACGCCTGCTGTACGTTCGGATCGGTCTGGATCTCCTCGGGCGTGCCGAAAGCCAGCAGCTTGCCGAAGGAGATCGCGCAGATCCTGTCGCAGACGTCCATCACCAGACCCATGTCATGCTCGACCAGCAGGATCGTGCAGCGGTATTCGTCGCGGATGCGCCGGATCAGCGACGCAAGCTCCGCGGTCTCCGCGTCGTTGAGGCCGGCCGCCGGCTCGTCGAGGATAATGAGACGCGGAGAGCACATCAGGGTGCGCGCGATCTCAATTTTCTTGAGGATGCCATAGGGCAGGCCGAAAGCGTACGCGCCGGAAAAAGCGGTAAGTCCCATGAACTGCAGGACCTTTTCGGCTTTGCGGCGGATGATCTCCTCTTCGCGCCGCAGCTTTGGCAGATGCAGCGCGCTGGCCGCGATCCCGGAGGAATACTGGCGGTGTCCGGCGATCAGAAGGTTTTCCAGTACCGTCAGCTCCGGCACGACCTCCACGTTCTGGAAGGTTCTGACGATGCCGTGCAGGATAACGTCGTGCACCTTCTCTTTCGTCAGATCCAGGACTTCGTTTTCCCTTCCGCGGAACAGCAGTTTTCCGCCCGTGGGCTTGTAAAACTGAGTGATACAGTTGAAAACCGTGGTTTTGCCCGCGCCGTTCGGACCGATCAGGCCGAAGATCTCACCCTCGCGCACATCGAAGCTCAGTCCGTCGACAGCCTTAACGCCGCCGAAGTACATTTTGAGTTCCTTTACACTCAGGACAAGGCCCTCTTCCAGCTCGGTGCGCTCCGTCGATGCCGCGCCGGATTCCAGTCGCCGCTCGACCTCCCGGAGACGCTTTCGCGCTTGACTGATCTGTTCATCGAACCTGGCTCGGATCGCTTCGGCAGAGGAAGTCTCTTCCGGCTCGTCCACAGTCGGAATGGGAAGCTGTCCCTGTGCGGGATTGGACAGCTCTGACAGCTCGGCGGCCGTGTTTTCACGAATACGCTCCAGGCGCGCCGTATGCGCATCGGCAAGCGCCTCGTTGTCTTTGTCGCTCAGCAGATAGCCGCTGAGCAGGATCTCCTTGCGAAGCGCCGCATAGCGTTCGTTTTCCTCACGCAGCCGCTTCTCTGTGATCGCGCGGCGGATCTCGTCCGCACCGAGCTTTTCAAAGCTTTTCTCCGCAAGCTCCCGCCCGGCGGCACGCGCGCGCTCAGCCGAACGCGCAGCTTTTTTGGCCGCGGCCTTTTCGATCTGCAGTTCGCGCGCCGCTTCCAGCATCCCGATCTCAATGCGCAAACGTCTGGCCTTTTCCAGAAGGCGCCGCTCAGCTCTCGTTGCCGACATAATCGCGGATCCTCCTTTCGACCCGCTTGCGGCGCAGCCAGAGGCGCAGGGAGCTGAGCATCTGGGCAAAGCCGCCGGGGAAAAACATCACCACAACGATGATCAAAAGACCGGTGATCATGGTGATAAAGGCCGGGTTTTCAACAAAGAAACGGATCTTGCTGAGGAACATGGACTGCAGGCCGTAGATGATGAAAGTGCCGAAGGTCGTGCCCCAGAGCGACTTGGCGCCGCCGATGATGACCGCGCCGAGAATATTCAGCGACGTGCTCAGCGTGAGCAGCGTCGAGGTCGCGGTGGTCATGTTGCGCACGTACATCATGTACAGCAGGCCGCCCATCGCCGCGTAGATCGTGGAGATGACAAAGGCGAGCAGCCGGTATTTCATCAGGCTGATGCCCATCGCCTGAGCGGCCGAGGTGCTGTCCTTCATGGCCAGCATCGCACGGCCGACGGGGCTGCGGATGAGATTGGAGGTCAGCGCCATGAGAATAATGAAAGTGGCCGTAATCAGAAGATAGACGGCTTTCTCGTTGACGTTGACGCCGAATAAAACGATGTTGTTGATGTTGATTTTGATCGTCGCCTTGAGCACCATCAGCAGGCTTCGGATGATCTCCGCCAGCGCCAGCGTCATGATCGCCAGATAGATGCCCTCTATCCGAAGCGAAATGAAGCCGACGATCACGCCCAGCGCGATCGACACCGCGAGCGTCACAAAGAGTGCGACATAGTACGGCGCGCCCATGCCCTCGATCAGATAGAAAGCCACATAGGAGCCAAGGCCGATAAAGCCGGCCGTTCCCAGCGAGGCGAGGCCGGAGTAACCCAGCAGCAGACAGAAGCCGATCGCCACAATCGCGTAGATCAGCGTGTTGCCCAGCGCATAGGCAAAGGCCGAGGAGATCATGCCGCCAAGCGCCAGAAACTGCACGAGCGCGAGCACGACCCCGACCAGCGCGATCTGCGCCAGCGGATTGGCAAAAACCGCCCGAACATTTCCGCCTGCGGCCTTTTTTGCGCTTTCCGGGTATGCGGCGCTGAGATATTCCTGTTTGATATCCATAAATCACCTCATACCTTCTTGACGGTCTTCTTGCCGAACAGCCCTTCGGGTTTGATCAGAATGGCAATCAGCAGCAAGACGTAGACAATGACCATCTGCCAGCGGGAAATCCCATAGAAGCCCTTGAAGTTGGCCAGAAAACCGACACAGCTCGCGGCAAGCGGGATCAGCACGGCGCCGATGACCGGCCCGTAAAAGGTGGAGAAGCCGCCAAGGATACAGGCCAGAAAAGCGTTGACCTGGATCGTCGTCATAAAGCCCGCGGAGATGGACGTGCCGCCTCCGGCGTACATGACGGCTGCCAGAACGCCGAGGCCGCAGGCCAAAGCCCAAGAGATCGCGGTGATCACATGCGTGTCGATGCCCATGAGCTCTGCCGTGAATTCGCTCGAGGCCGTGGCGCGTACGCCGAGACCCCACTTGCTGAATTTCAGCAGCAGAAACAGAACCGCAAGTATGACGACGGTGATGCCCAGGCAGATCAAAGCATGCTTGGTGATGACGATCTCGCCGCCCATCGCGGGGATCACGAAGTTCGGAGAGGTCTTGGCCTTGACCGTGTTGTAGAAGGCTTCAAACGGGATCCGCTCAGGCGTTCCGAATATGAGCGGGATGCCGCCGAAGAAGAGCGATACAAAGCCCATCGTGATGATCTGCTTCCCCAGTTCGTTGACATGACGGCCCTTGCGGAAAACGAGCAGGTCGATGAACACGCCGATCGCGACGCCGACAAGGATACCGCCGAACACGCCGAGATAGACCGGGACGCCCTTCTTATTCAAGAGGTCGGCGACGACATAGCAGCCGAAAGCCGAGATCGCGCCCTGGGCAAAGTTCGCCGTTGTGGAGGTGCGGAAGATGATCGTGACGGCGAAAGCCGCCAGCGCCGTTACGCACATGCTCAAAAGCGAACCGCAAATGGTTGAAAGAAAGGAAATGAACAAAAAATCAACCCCATTGAATCACGTTTGCCGCCCAGGTATAGCCGATGCCCGCCGCGATCATGCAGACGACGGTGCCCGGCTTGACCTTGCCTGCCTCAAGGCCGAGCTTGAGAGACAGGATCTGGTCGACCTGACCGACGTGGCCATAGTTTTCAAGATAAATGGTCTGATCCTCCGTGAGGCCGAGGTCCTTGAGCATGCCGAGATGCCCGGAACGCTTGATGTGAAGGATATCGAGATATCCGATGTCCGCGCGGGTTTTTCCGGACTTGCGCAGCGCCTCGTCGATGCAGTGATACCAGTTCGGCATGGAGACCGTGTTCAGCAGGCCCTTCATCTTCGGGGAATCCATCAGACGGAGCATCCCGAACTCTTTCACGTTCTCCGCGGTGACACGTTCCGTAATGCCGCCGACTTTAGAACCGCAGGTATGGACGACCGAGCCGTCGGACATGATGTGCGTGCCGAGGAGCTGGTTCTTCTCGTAGCCCTTCTGCAGGATCACCGCGCCGCCGCCCGCGGCCAGGTTGAACATGAAGGACACGCCGCTGTCGGTGAAGTCAATGAAGTCGCAGTTGCGATAGCCGCCCGCGACCAGGATCGTCTTGACCTCGTCGTCGGCGATCAGGATATCCTTGGCCAGCTTCATGGCCGAAACCGTGGTGCAGCAGCGGTTCTGTACATCGATGCCCCAGGCGTTCTTTGCGCCGATACGGTCCTGAATATAGCAGGCGGAAGTCGTGAGAGGATACTCCTTCCACTCCTCGCCAAAGCAGAGGATCGCGTCGATGTCCAGCGGGTCAATGCCCGTGTTCTTCAGGCAGTCCAGCGCAGCCAGAGCGCCCATTTCCTGCGTTCCGTCGCAGGGATCGTCGGAGGGAACATACTTCTGAATTATGCCCAGTTTGTTCTTAACGGCGTCCTCGCTCCAGACGCCTCCGGTGGCGTCGGAAATTTCCTTAGCCGTCATGATCTTCTTCGGCAGATAGATGCCGATACCTACGATGCCTACGGGAACTTTATCACTCATATGATTGTCCTCCTTACCGCAAACGAATTTTAATTCACATGAACTGCTATTCATGTTCTGCTATAAATATAACAATGTGAATCTTCAATGTCAACGAAAAGGCTCGTATTATTGTCTTGACAGTTTGTACAAAATTACTTATTTGTTTTTGGCATTGACAGCAAATAGGGCTCGTGATATGATTCTACATGAACTGCTATTCATGTCTTTCACGATCAAATCTGATTTTCAGGAGGCTTTGAAATGAAAGGTATTACTATCGGAGAAATGAAGATCGGCGACAGCGCCTCTTTCACCAAGACCATTTCCGAAACCGACGTGTATCTGTATGCCGGCATCAGCGGCGACTTCAACCCTGCTCACGTCAACCAGACCGAAGCTGAAAAAGGCATGTTCGGCAAGCGGATCGCCCACGGCATGCTTTCGGCAGGCCTGATTTCCGCCGTGCTCGGTACGCTGCTGCCCGGTCCCGGCACCATCTATATGGGGCAGGAGCTCCGCTTCACCAAGCCCGTTGCCATCGGCGATACCATCACGGCCACGGCTACGGTGGCTGAACTGATCCCCGAGAAAAATCGCGCCATTCTTGACACCGTTTGCACCAATCAGAATGGCGACGTTGTGATCAAGGGCAAAGCGACTGTTATGCCGCCGAAAGCGTAATTGCCGCAAAAAACAAGACGCCGAGCGTTTTTCCATTGCTCGTCGTCTTGTTTTTTGGTTTTTGTTGAGATTTCGTTGTGAGAATAGCTGCTGTCAGTATTGAGAAATACTGCTGTACCTATATGCCAATCCAAAATTATCTATAAATCAATCTACAGCGCAGGTTTTATTCCGATTTGTTCTACGTGAATAGAGTAACTTGGGCGGACGGAAGCTTTTTGGGCTTCCGTCCGCTCAAGTAGACTGAAAAAAGTACTATACAATTATCAGCACATTGAATGCAACTTCTCTTTCCACCGCTCGGAAACTGTCCTTTCTTGTAAACATGCATTATGAAATGGTCCGAACAGATCATGATATTCTGTTCGGACCCTGTTTCTATATTTCCTTCATTTGCCCATCTGTCAGCACGTCCAGCATGATCTTCGCGCCGAGCTTGAATGCGTAGCAGAAAGTTTCACAATCCGTGAGGACCGAGACCTCGCGCTGGGCGTCCATAAAATCCTCAAAGAGCTTTTTCTCGTCCTTGTTGAGCGAGGCCATCAGTACGTCGCTGACCTTGACGACTTCGTCCAGTGCTTTGGCATACTGGCTGTTGCGCTTGAAAAAGCGCTCATTGGGGCGGATGTCACCGAGGTAGAGGTCTTCAAGAATTTGCATCTCGCACCTCCTCGGGAAAAACAAGCTCGTTCAACACGATCTCCTCGGCGCGGCAGCGGATGCTGTTCATCCGCTGCACCCATTCCACCTGATCGGCGGCCTTGAGTGCTTCGGTCACGCCCTCGCGCTCGGCCATCTGGCGAGCAAGCAGATCCATGCGCTCCTCGCAGCCTTCGTCGATCTCAGAGAGGTGCCTATACAATTCGCCGTTGAGGAGCATCGCAGAATAAACCGCTGGATGATGCTCTTTCAGATACTTCTTCCGCATCCGGCCATACTTGCCGATCGGTTTGCTCTCGGTTTCTTCGAGGATCAAGTTCGGCAAAAGCATATCGCCAACGCGCGTATAAGTCCCGCCATTCTGCTCAAAAAAGGATACTGCTGTTTTCATGTGAGTTACCTCCAAATAATGATTTGGAAGTACAGTAAGCGTGAGTTTCAGCTTTTTGTATCCTTAACTAAATGAATCCCCCTCTTTTTATCCTCTTTCCGGCGATCAAGCCGGGATGAACACCGTGTCCTCGCCCGTCTGGTCATTGATCCAGTGGAGCTTTCCGTCTTCGAGATAAAAGCTTCCGGTTCCATCAAAGCTCTCATCGGAGACCGTATAGTTTTCTTCGTCGGTGTAGGTCTCCACCCAGGAATGCGCGTTCTCGTAGATCATGATGTCGTTTTTATAGACGTCCGCCGTCATCTCCCAGCAGCGGCGCTCGAAAGCGGAGCCCGACCATGTGATCTCGACGTTCTGGCTTCCCTCTCCGCGATAGCTGAACAAGATCTGGCAGCGGCCGGCGATCTCCTCCGCCCACATGCCCTCGAAGCCGCAGCGCTCCTCGGCGACGGGCAGCCACTCGAAGAGCATGTCCTCACGGTCGGCCTGATCCTCATGCCAGGTGAAGCTGCCGTCATCATGGAAGACGATGGAGCCGGTGCCGTCCTCGTATTCGACTTCCCTGCTCTTGAGTTCGCCGCTGTCGTCATAGACGAGGATCGACTTCGTGCAGCCGGTGTAATCGACCGTCAGTGTGTCAAGATCGAGACGGCCGACGATATCCCACTGTGCCAGTTCCCAGGCGCTGCCGCCCCACTTGATCGTGATCTGCGCGCCGTCGTCGCCGATGCATTCGACCAGCGCGTTCGCGCGGTCGCACTGGTAGCTGCCGATAAAGTTCATCACGGGATTCTGACCGTCAGAGCCCGCGAAGTCAAACACGGCGACAATGTCCGTATCCTCGCCGACCTCGATCGTGATCTGCTCTTGGGTGGAGTAATCTTCCCCGTTGAGCGTCCACTTCACAAAATACCAGTCCTCGCCCGGATATGCGGTGAGCAAATAGCTCGTCGGCTCAGCCAGGCCGTACTGAAGTGACGTGGTGTTCGTATCGACCTCGGAATCGTCCCCTTCTTCGACGCAGCTGAAGCTGCCGTAGCCCTCGGTGTTGACCCAGAGAGTCGCAAGGGGCGCTTCCATTTCCATGACGGTGAAATGATAGCTCTCGCCGCCCTCAATAACGAGCAGCAGACCGTTCTCTCCTTCTTCGGAGACCGTCACCGTGATATCCGGCTTGCTGCCGGAGGAGGGCAGAGCGCCGTGCAGCGTGTTTCCTTCCTGGGGAAGCATGCCGCCGTAAGCGTCCTCGATAAAGTCCTCGCCGTTCATAAAGCCCACATACCAGCCGGGATCGTCGACGTCGTCCATTCTGGTGACGGAGAGCATATTGCCGAGCTCGTCAAAATAGTAGCCCTGGCGGGTCCATTCAGCAGCCGCCTGTTCCGGCGGGGACGCAGTAGTCTCCTGCTTCGGCGCGGGGGCGCCGCAGGCCGCCAGCGACAAGAGCATGCAGACCGCCAGCAACAGGCAAATCATCTTTTTCATTTTCGTTTTTCCCCCGTTCTTTTCAATTATATCCGCGATCCGCGACGACCCAGAAGGGGTCGGTCGACGAGCTCCGGGTCAGGACCCAAAGGTAATCCTCATAGGTTTTGTTGGGCTCGAACACAAGCCCGTGGTCCTTGTCATCGGTGGTAAAGGTCGAACTCAGCACAATGATCTGCTCGGGAGCGAGGCCGCGGGCGTCAGCTTCCGCCTTTACCGCAGCATCACCGACATAGCCGATCTTCTTCAAGGTGCAGCCCTCATACTCGCTAAAGGCCGTCATGACCTCCTGCACCGCGGAATCATAATCCTCGGTATTAAAGTACTTCGACGAGAACGAACCGATCGTTACGCCGCCCCCGCAGCCGGCGAGGCCGAGCAGCATGGCAAGTAAAATGATAATAGATACCGTCTTTTTCATGACATATTCCTCCTGTTTTCAAAAAGGGATCGGCCGGGGATCAGTCGCTGCTGAAGCTGAAGCCGGAGCTGGAGCTGCTTTCGCGCTCCCGGCGTGCGGCGAGCATTTTCTGCAGCGCGATCACGATGGCCACTACGATCTCGCTGTGCTGCGGCTGATAGAGATCGATGCTGTAGCGGTTGTGTAGAGAGAGCATTTTCTGTCCGATCGCAGCGATCGGTTCGCCGTTCCGGTCAAGGAGCATGAAGTTCAGGCCGATGACGTTGCCCTGCAGCTGCCAGTCAAGACCCTTGATGTTGGTGACGTCCTTGAAAACGTGGAACAACTCGTTGGAAAGCGTGATCTGAAGCCCATCGGCCATCGTGATATAATGCTCCTCGTGGAGACTGATCGGTTTTCTCTCGAGATGCGCCACCTGGCGGTCGCTCGCGTCGAAAATATCGGTCTTGCCGCGGATGGCGATGATCGAGGATTTTGTCCAATACAGCGTCTTGCCCTGCTCGTCCTTGACCTGGATCTTCTGATGCAGATCGCCGGGATCCTGCTCGGTGTACAGAGAGCTTTTCGGCGCGCCGTATCGCTCGAGGTTGTCCTCGCTCGGGCGCGTGCCCGCTTCGTGGAATTTCTGGATTTTGGAAAAGAGTCCCATATCGATGCCTCCTCAATGATCTTGTGCTTATCATAGCATTTGTCCGGTCACAATACTATCACAAAAAAAACCGCTTTTCAAATTGAATATGGCGGAAAAACTCCGACGCCCGTCAAGCGCAAACGGCCGCATGACCGAATAAGGTCACGCGGCCGTTTTGCTCTGCCTTAAAGCAGGATGCCGTTGACGATGTCCTGCACCAGCTGGGCGTCGAAGCCCGCGGCCTTCAGGGCGGCCACACGGGCGCCGCCGTTGCCGTACTTGCCGTCGATGACGTCCTGCGCGACCTTGCCGTAGCCGGCCGAGAGGCCGTTGACCAGGCGCTGCACCGTCTCGTAATCGTAGCCGGCGGCTTCGAGCTTCGCCTTGCGCTCGGCTCCGTTGCCGTACTTG
>JAFRDM010000077.1 GCA_017403885.1 Oscillospiraceae bacterium | reverse complement strand
GCTCATCGCCCTCACCGCGATCGTCGTGGTCATCGTCTGCAACATCTGGGGCAAGGGCCTGATGAAGATCGTCCCGATCCTGATGGGCGTCCTGGTGTCCTATCTGCTCGCGGCCGTGACCGGCAACGTCGACTTCTCCGGCGTGAAGGAAGCCGCCTGGATCGGCCTGCCCGTCCAGATGCAGAACACCGTCTTCGGCCTGTTCGGCTCCGGCAAGGTCAACTCGGGCCTGCTCATCTCCTCGATCATCATGATCGTTCCGATCGCCTTTGCGACGATGATGGAGCACGTCGGCGACATCTCCGCCATCGGCGGCACGATCGAGCGCAACCTGATCGAAGACCCGGGCCTGCACCGCACCCTGATCGGCGACGGTATCGGCACCACGATCGCCGCGCTCTTCGGCGCGCCCGCCAACACCACCTACGGTGAGAACACCGGCGTCCTCGTGCTGACCAAGGTCTATGACCCGAAGGTCGTCCGCATCGCGGCCTATTTCGCGGTCGTCCTCTCCTTCTGCCCGAAGTTCGCGGCTCTGATCTCCGCGATGCCCGCGGCCACGGTCGGCGGCGTGTCGATCATCCTCTACGGCATGATCTCCGCGGTCGGCGTGCGCAACATGGTCGAGAACCACACCGACTTCCAGAAGTCCCGCAACGTCATCGTCGCGGCCGTCATCCTCGGCCTGGCGCTCGGCGTCAACTTCTCCGGCCTGCTCGGCGCGGACATCACGACCGCCGGCAACAACGCGGTCGGCGCCATCTCCTTCACGATCGGCAGCATGCGGATCGGCCTGTCCGGGCTTGCGGTCGCCTCGATCGTCGGCATCCTGCTCAACGCGATCCTCCCCGGCAAGCGCGACGAGTACATGCCCAACCAGGAGAACTCCGGCTCGCTCGGCAAGTTCTGAGCCGCACATACGAACGCAAAAAATCCCCGCTCTCCGAGAGCGGGGATTTTTTCTTTTTACAGGTCGAGGGCCAGCACGTCCTCGACGCTCTCGCGCTTCACGGCAACGAAGCTCTCTCCGCCGCGGAGCATCACGACGGGAGGACGGCCGAAACGGTTGTAGTTTGAGGCCATCGAGTAGTTGTATGCTCCGGTCGTGCATACCGCGATACGGTCGCCGCGGGCGGTGGCGGCCGGCAGACTGATCGCCGGCTGGATGATGTCGCCGCTCTCGCAGCAGCGGCCGGCGAGGTCGAAGATCGCACGCAGCCTGCCGCGCGGCGCGGCATGCAGAACCGTGTAGGTCGCGCCGTAGAGACAGTAGCGCGGGTTGTCGGTCATGCCGCCGTCGGTGATGACATAGCTCTTGTAGCCCGGGATACGCTTGACGCTGCAGACGGTGTAGACCGTCATGCCCGCGTCTGCCACGATGCTGCGGCCGGGCTCCAGCAGAAAGCGCGGCATCGGCAGGGACGCCTCTTCGAGACGTTTCCGCAGACGGGACGAGACTTCTCCTATGCGCGCAGGGATATCCGCCGCCGGGTCGTCGTCCGTATAGCGCACGCCGTATCCGCCGCCGAGATCCAGCTCGCGGAAGACGAAACCGAGCTCGTCGCGCACGTCGGCCATGAAGCCGACCATCAGATCGACCGTGCGCAGGAACACATCCTCGTCAAAGACCATCGAACCGACGTGGCAGTGCAGGCCTGCAACGTCGAGCCGGGGCATGTGCAGCGCCGCACGGACGAACTCCATGGCCTGTCCGGTCTCGACGGGCACGCCGAACTTCACGTCCACCGCGCCGGTGTTGATGGCGTGATAGGTGTGCGGATCGATGCCCGGCGTGATGCGCAGCAGCACCTTCTGGCGCACGCCGCGCGCGGCGGCCTCGGACAGCGAGATCAGCTCGTCGCCGTTGTCCACGACAAAACAGCCCACGCCGTTCTCGAGCGCGAAGCGGATGTCCGCTTCCGTTTTGCCGTCGCCGTGGTAGTAGATCTTCTCGGCGGGAAAGCCCGCGGACAGGGCCGTGCGGATCTCGCCGGGCGAGACCGCATCGACGCCCATGCCCTCCTCGGCCATGATGCGGTACATCCGGCGGAAGGCGGCGGCCTTGCTCGCATAGAGCGGCAGCGCGTCTTCTCCGAAGCTGGCGCGGAAGGCCGAAAGATACATCCGGCAGTTTTGGCGGATGCGGTCCTCATCCATCAGGTACAGCGGCGTGCCGTAGCGATCCGCCAGCGCATTTACGCTCTGGCCCGCAAAGTACAGCGCGCCATCCGAGCCGCGGCTGATATTGTCGCAGAGCATGGAGATCCCCCCTGTCGTACAGATATCAATAATTTATCACGCTAAATAAGAAAAGTCAAGGGCGGAAGCCTGCCCCGGGACTGTCGCCCCGGGGCCGAAGGAGAAGAAGCGGAGACTATCTTTCCTCGCGGAAATAGGGAAGACCCAGCGAAGCGGGCGGCTGATTCTCGCGCTTGTTGCGCATGGAGGTCAGCACCAGCACGATGATCGTGACGACGTAAGGCGCCATCTTGTACAGCTCCTTGACGGCAAGGTTCATGCCCGAGGGGATGTACATGTGCACGATATAGAGCCCGCCGAAGAGGAAGGAAGCCAGCACGCCGATGTTCGGCCGCCAGACTGTGAAAATGACCAGCGCGATCGCGAGCCAGCCGCGGTCGCCGAAGGCGTTGTTCGACCATACGCCCGAGGCGTAGTCCATCACGTAGTACAGACCGCCCAGGCCCGCGATCATCGCGCCGATGCAGGTGGCCATGTACTTGTGCCGCGCAACGTTGATGCCGGCGGCGTCCGCGGTGTTGGGGCTCTCGCCCACAGCGCGCAGATGCAGGCCCAGACGCGTCCGCTTCAGGATGTAGGAGGCCACGAGCGCGATGACGACGGCCAGATAGGCCAGGAAGCCGTAGCTGAGGAAGAGCTTGCCGAAGACGCCGAGCTTTTCCGCAACGGGCAGGCTGCTGCGGAAGGCGTAGCTCGTCGACGAGAGAATGATCGAGGGCAGCTCGCTGCCGGAGAGCTTGATCAGGGAGCCGCCGAAGAAGTTTCCGAAGCCCACGCCGAAGGTCGTCAGCGCGAGACCGGTGACGTTCTGGTTGGCGCGCAGCGTCACGGTGAGGAAGCAGTACAGCAGGCCCATCAGAAGCGAGCCGATCAGGCAGCAGACAAACGGGATCAGGATGCCGGTGAAGGGATTGAAGCCGCCGGAGGCAGTGGACTGCTCGTAGAAGAACGAGCCGATGACGCCGCTGATCGCGCCGACGTACATGATGCCCGGGATGCCGAGGTTCAGGTTGCCGGATTTCTCCGTCAGCGTCTCGCCCGTGCTGCCGAGCAGCAGCGGGATACCCTGGACGACCGCGCGGGGGATGAAGGAAATGACGTCAAACATCTCTCACTTGTCCTCCTTTCCGGCTTTGCTGCGGAATTTCAGCTGATAGTTGATAAAGAACTCACTGCCGATGATGAAGAACAGGATGATGCCCGTCAGGATGTCGCCAAAGCTCGAGTTGAGCGCGAACTTGGTCGCGATCTCGCTGGCGCCGCGGCCGAGAAAGACCAGCAGGAAGCTGGTGAGGATCATCCAGATGGGATTGAATTTCGCCAGCCACGAGACCATGACGGCCGTGAAGCCGCGGCCCTCGACGATCGTGGGCGTGAGCGTGTGATGCGTGCTGCCGACGAGCAGCAGCCCCGCCAGACCGCAGATTGCGCCGGAGAGCAGCATCGTGCGGATGATCACGCGGTCGACCTTGATGCCGACGTAGCGGGCGGTGCGCTCGCTCTCGCCGACGACGGCCAGCTCATAGCCGTGCTTGGAATAGTTCAGATACACATACATCGCCAGACACACGACGGCTACGATGATGATGTTCAGCAGATATTTATACGAACCGATCTGCGGGAACCAGCCGATCTGCGTATTGGGGTTGATGACGCCGATATTGCCGGACCCCTTGGGCGATTCCCACACCACGCAGTAGTAGGCCACCAGTTGTGTCGCGACGTAGTTCATCATCAGCGTGAAGAGCGTTTCGTTGGTATTGAAGCGCGCCTTGAAAAAGGCGGGGATGCCGGCCCAGAGCGCGCCGGCGAGGATGCTCGTGACGATCATCAGCAGGATGATCAAGCCGTTGGGCAGCTTGTCGCGCAGGCAGATCATGCAGGCCGCGGCGGCCAGTGCGCCGGCCAGTGCCTGACCCTCGCCGCCGAGATTCCAGCAGCGCATGCGGAAGGCCGGCGTAACAGCCAATGATACGCACAGCAGCATCGCGATGTTCTGCAGCAGGACCCACAGCTTGCGCACGGTGCCGAAGGAGCCCTTCCAGATGGCCGCAAAGACCTGGAGGGGATTCTCGCCAGTGACGAGCGAGGTGATCACGCCGCAAACGATCAGCGCGGCGAGCAGCGCACCGCCGCGGATGCCCCACGTGGCATACCAGGGAAGAGCGGCGCGCTTGACGACGTGGAACAGAGGCTCACGCGTGCGTTTATTCATCCCTCGACCCTCCCAGCTTCGTCATCATCATGCCGACCTCGCGCTTCTTCGCGCCGCGGCCGGGAACGATCCCGCTGACCTTGCCGCCGCAGAGCACAAGGATGCGGTCGGCCAGCTCGAGAAGCACGTCAAGGTCCTCGCCGACGTAAATCACGGCGACGCCCGAGGTCTTCTGTCGGTTGATCAGATCGTAGATCGTATAGGACGAGTTGATATCCAGCCCGCGCACGGCGTAGGCCGTCAGCAGTACCGTCGGCGCCGCGGCGATCTCACGTCCGACGAGCACTTTCTGCACGTTGCCGCCGGAGAGACGCCTGACCGGCGTGCTGACGCCGGGGGTGCTGACGTCCAGCTCGCGCACGACGGTCTCGGCCAGCTGCTTGGGGCTTCGGCGGTCGGTAAAGATCGAGCGGCCGCGGCGGAAGGAGCGCAGCATCATATTGTCCGAAAGGTCCATGTTGCCGACGAGGCCCATGCCGAGACGGTCCTCCGGCACGAAGGAGAGGGTGACGCCCAGCTCTGCGATCGAGAGAGGATCCTTGCCGAGGAGCTGCTCACGGCTGCCGTCGTCCTTGATATACTCGATGCTGCCCGCCTCGACGGGCTGCAGGCCGGCGATGGCCTCCAGCAGCTCCTTCTGGCCGCTGCCGGAGATGCCCGCGATTCCAAGGATCTCGCCGGAATTTGCGGTGAAGGACACGTCGTCGAGCTTGACGATGCCCTCGATGTTCCGCACGGTCAGGCCCTTGACCTCTATGCGGGGCTTGGGATCGACCGGATCGGGCCGCTCGATGTTCAGCGACACGGCGTGGCCGACCATCATGTTGGTCATTTCCTGGGCGTTGGTGCGTTTCGTCGGCATGTCGCCGATGAACTGGCCGTGGCGCAGGATGGCCACGCGGTCGGACAGGGCTTCGACCTCGTGCATCTTGTGCGTGATGATGACGATGGCCTTGCCGTCGTCGCGCATGTTGCGCAGCACCGCGAAGAGCTTGTCCGTCTCCTGCGGGGTGAGCACGGCGGTAGGCTCGTCGAGGATCAGAATGTCCGCGCCGCGATAGAGCACCTTAACGATCTCCACGGTCTGCTTCTGCGAGACGGACATGTCGTAGATCTTCTGCGCGGGGGCTACCTCGAAGCCGTAGAGCGCGCAGATCTCACGGATCTTCTGCGAGGCGGCCTTCAGATCGAGCTTGCCGGGCAGGCCGAGGACGATGTTCTCGGCCGCGGAGAGCACGTCGACCAGCTTGAAGTGCTGGTGGATCATGCCGATGCCGAGATCGAAGGCGTCCTTCGGCGAGCGGATCACGACGTCCTTGCCGTCGATCGAGATCGTGCCCTCGTCCGGGAAGTAAATGCCGGAGAGCATGTTCATCAGCGTGGTCTTGCCGCTGCCGTTTTCGCCCAGCAGCGCCAGGATCTCGCCGCG
>JAFRDM010000076.1 GCA_017403885.1 Oscillospiraceae bacterium | reverse complement strand
TTTACCACCTCATCAGTCAGCTTCGCTGACAGGCTCCCGCCTTGCCGCATTTGCCGTTTGCGTGCAGGCATGAAAACCTGCCCGCAAAGCGGCGCGGCTGCGGAAATTCCGCCCCGCCTTCCTCTGCCCCCGGCAGCGGCGTGGCGCAATTCCCCTCAAGGGGAAGCCATTGGAGGATACGCGAAACGCCGGTTATGCACCTGTAGGGGCCGGCCTCCCGGACGGCCCGCAAAAGCCTTCCCCTAATGATAGGGGAAGGTGGCACGGCGAAGCCGTGACGGATGAGGTGGAGACGATATTGAAAAATGTTTTTACCACCTCATCAGTCAGCTTCGCTGACAGCTTCCCCTTTCTTAGGGGAAGCCTTTGGGGCGGCCCGCAACCGCCCCGCGCAACGCCGCGGCAACGGCGGGCGGGGACGCGGGCGATCATTCATATCTGAAAAGGAGACACCCTCATGTCGAAAAATAACACCCTCCCCTCCGACGAGCTCGTCGAGATCCTTCCGCCGCGTGAGAGCGGCCGCGAGGACCCCAACTGCTTCGTCGGGCTCAACGGCGTCAACTACCTTCTCCCCCGCGGCAAAAGGACCCTCGTGTCCGCCGCCGTGGCCGAGGAGTTCGCCCGCGCGCAGGCCGCCAGAGAGGCCATGTACGAGGCGCAGGACGCCCTGCGCGCCCGCTGAGAGGAGCGCGCCGCCATGACCGTCGGCGAGATCCTTTCGCTCGTCGAGCTCAAGGAGCCCAACGCCTGCACCCAGGAGGAAAAGCTGCGCTGGCTCGCCGATCTCGACGGCAAGATCTTTCGGGAGACCGTCCTCGCGCACGCGCACGCGCCCGGGGACGAGAGCTTCACCCCGCCCGCCGCGGCCGGGGACGAGCTGCTCGTCCCGCCGCCCTGGGGCGAGGACGTCTACGTGCATTATCTCATCGCGCGCATCGCCTCCGCCAACGCCGAGACGGCGCGCTACAACCAGCAGATCGCGCTCTACAACGCCGCGTACTCGCAGTACTGGAACGCGTTCAACGCCTCCGCGGCGCCGCTGCACGCGGCCGGGGGATTTCGTTTCTGAAAGAAGGCGCCCCATGCCCCTTTATCCCAAATTCAAAGCCCAGCAGTGCGAACAGCTCGTCACCGAGGTCTTCGGCGGCTGCGACCACCGCCTGCGCATCGCGGAGGGCGACCTCTACGACAGCCGCAACCTCACGACCGACTTCGCCCCGATGATCGCGCCGCGCGCTCCGCGCGGCCTGACCGGGCGGCGCGCTCGCGCCCTCGCGGAAAAGGACGCGCTCGCCTACGTCGGCGAGGACGGCACGCTGTACTACAACTGGCTGCCGACCGGACTTACCGGCCTTTCCGCGGGCGAAAAGCAGCTCGTCGCGCTCGGCGCGGTGCTCTGCGTTTTCCCCGACAAGGTCTATCTCAACACGGCGGACCTTTCCGACCACGGCAGCATGGAGGCGAGCTTCTCCGGCGGAGCGCTCTACCGCATGTGCCGCAGCGACGGCACGGTCTTTACGCCCGCCGTGTCGGTCTCCGCGCCCGCCTCTCCCGCGAACGGCGACTACTGGATCGACTGCTCCGCGGCGCGGCACGCGCTGCGCCAGTGGAGCGCCGCCGCGCAGGACTGGGTCGCCGTCGAGACGGCCCGCGTCAAGATCTCCTTCTCCTCCGGCGGCCTCGCGGCGGCCTTCCGCGCGCTCGACGGCGTCGAGATCTCCGGCTCCTCGATCGAGGGGCTCAACGGCGAAAAGGTCGTCTGCGACCTGGGCGACGACTGGATCATGGTCGAGGGCCTGATCGAGAGCGTCCCCGCCGCGCGCGAGAGTCTCACGATCCGCCGCACGGTGCCGGATCTCGACTTCGTCTGCGAGTGTCAGAACCGTCTCTGGGGCTGCCGCTACGGGCTCGGCGAGGACGGCATGCCGCTCAACGAGATCTGCTGCTCGGCTCTCGGCGATTTCCGCAACTGGCGGCAGTTCCGCGGCCTGTCCACCGACAGCTGGGCGGCCTCGGTCGGCTCGGACGGACAGTGGACCGGCGCGGTGAACTATCTCGGCTACCCGACCTTTTTCAAGGAAAACCGCATCCACCGCGTCAGCGTCTCGCCCGAGGGCGCGCACCGCGTCGACGAGACCGTGTGCCGCGGCGTGCAGAAGGGCAGCGCGAAGTCCCTCGCCGTCGTCAACGAGACGCTGTATTACAAGTCCCCCTCGGACGTCTGCGCCTGGCAGGGCGGCTTCCCGCAGGGGATCTCGCTCGCGCTCGGCCCGCACGCGGCCTATCACGCCGCGGTCGCCGGGGCGGTCGGCGGCAAGTATTACGTCTCCATGCTCGACGAGACGGACACGCCGCAGCTCTTCGTGTACGACGCCTCGCGCGCGCTCTGGCTGCACGAGGATCACGCCCGCGCCACGGACTTCGCCCGCGTCGACGGCGAGCTGTACGCCGTCGTGGACGGCGAGATCGTCGCGATGCTCGGCTCGCTGCCCGCCCTCGAGGGCGCGCGGGCGGAGGAGACGCCCTCCTGGGCCGCGGTCGGCGGGATCGAGACGCTGGTCTTTCCGGAGAACAAGCGCCTCTCGCGCTATCAGCTGCGCCTGAATATGGAGCGCGGCGCGTCCGTGAGCGTGTATCTGCGCTACGACGCGCCGCCCGCCGACGCGGACACGCCGCTGTCGGAATGGACGCTCGCGGGCAGCGTCAGCGCGGGAGAGGACGGCGTGGGCCGCTTCCTGCTGCCCGTGCGGGCGCGGCGCTGCGCGCATCTGCAGCTCGCGCTCTTCGGCACGGGCGCTGCGCAGCTCTGCTCGATCGCGCGCATCCTGGAAGTGGGGAGCGATTACCGATGATCCACGAGCTTCCGCCCACGGGCGTCGGCACGCCCGAGCAGCAGATCGCCGCGCTGCGCGACTATCTCGTGCGCCTCGCGCGCGAGCTCGACGGCGTCTCCGCGAGCGAGACCGTGATCCGCGAGGCGGCCGGCCGCGCCGCCGACAGCGCGCAGAAGAAAACCATGGAGGAGGTCCGCTCCCGCGCCGAATATCTCAAGGCCCTGATCGTCAAGACCGCCGACGAGGTCGAGTCCTACGCCGACAGCCGTATCGCGGAATACGCCTCGCTGTACGTGGCGAAATCCGAGTACGGCAGCTATTATCAGCAGATCGAGCGCCAGGTCGCCGACACCGCCCGCGGCACGGTCGAGAGCTACAACTATTCCGACGCGATCGAGAGCGCGCAGACGGCGGCGGACAGCGCGCTCGCGGCGGCGGAGACCTACTACACCGAGCTGACGGGCCAGATCCGCCGCGGCGTCATGGAGGACCCCGTCACCCACGAGCTGCATCTGGGCATCGCGATCGCCGAGAACCTCGAGTTCACCGGCGCGGTCGAGGAGCACGGCGGCATGAGCTATTACCGCCTCGCCTCCGGCCAGACGCTGGGGCTCTACACCTCGCGCGGCTGGCAGTTCTGGATCAACGGGCGGCTCTGCGGCTATTTTTCCAGCGAGGACAACATGCTCCACGTGGCCAACATCATCGCGGACGAGAAGATCAACTTCGCCACCGACTGGGAGATCACCACCGACGGCGGCTTCGGGATCCGCTACATAGGGAGCTGAACACATGGCGCAGATCACTTTTTCACAATCCTATTCCGTCAGCCACTGGGGAGAAGTCAGCGCCGAGGTGCGCCTGAGCTTCGCCGAGAGCTGGTCGGCCTCCGGCAATAAGAGCACGCTGTCGCTCTCAAAGCTGGAGTTCCGGCTCGTCGGGAACACGCGGGTCTTTCCGGAGATCCCCCTCTACGGCGTCGTGCGCGCGGCCGGGACGACGCTCGCCGTGATGGACAACAGCGAGGGCGGGAAGATCGGCAGGCTGCAGATCAGCGGCGACGACTGGTGCGCGGCGGATCTGTCGGCCGTCGATCTCTCGTCCGTGACCGTCGCGCACGACGCGGACGGCTCGAAGAGCGTGAGCGTGGAGCTCTGCGGCGGCTTCTCCCGCGGCGAGACCTACTTCGCCGGCGTGTACGAGTTCATGTGGGCGAGCGCCCCGAACGAGCTGCCGCGGTACGAGTACGTCCCCTTCGGCGTGCGGACGGACGCGTCCGGCACGATGGCGCTCACGTCCCACCCCCGCCGGTGGACGGTGAGCTACCGCGCCAACGGCCGCGGCACGGCCCCGGCGCAGCAGAAAAAGACGGCCGGGCAGACGCTGACGCTGCGCGGCGCGATCGATCCGGTGACGGCGGGCGGCGCGGAAAGGACCGTGACGATCACGGGCCGGGCCAACGGCGGGAGCTGGAGCGGCGGCAGCGGCAGCGCCGTCTATACCGACGAAAAGACCGTCTGGACGCAGACGAAGTGGAACACGAAGGCCGACGGCTCCGGCACGGATTACAGCCCGGGCGGGAGCTATACCGCCGACGCCGATCTGGAGCTGTACGCCGTGTGGACGTCGGTCACGACGCCGAAGCAGGGCAGATCCTACGCCCTCCCGACCGGCACGCCGACAAAGGCGGGCGCGGACAGCGCGCCGATCACCGTCGCCTTCAACGCCAACGGCGGCACGACGGGCAAGACGAGCCAGACCAGCACGCGCAGGACGAGCTACACCTTCTCGGGCTGGTACACGGCCGCGGAGGGCGGGACGAAGCGCACGAGCGCCTCGCGCGTGACGGCGGCCGAGACGGTGTACGCCCACTATTCAGCAAGCACCGGCGCGTATTCCTCCGTCACGATGCCGACGGCGGCGCAGTGTACGAGAACGGGCTATACGCTCCTCGGCTTCGCCGCCTCGGCCTCGGCCGCGTCGGCGGCATACGCCCCCGGCGCGAGCTGTACCCCCGCGGGCGCGGTCACGTACTATGCGGTGTGGCAAAAGAATTCCTACACCGTTTCGCTCACGAAGAGCGACTGTATCGCGTCCGTTTCGGGGGGAGGCTCGAAGGAGTACGGCTCGAGCGTGACCGTCACGGCGGCGCTCGGCTCGGCGGCGGGCTATATCTACAGCTTCGACGGCTGGTATCAGGGGACGACGAAGAAATCCTCCTCGCTGTCCTACAGCTTCACGATGGGCGCGGCGGACCTCACGCTGACGGCGAAGGCGACGCGGCGGCTGAAGACCTACACCGTCAGCTACGACGCGCGGAGCGGCACGGGCGCGCCGGCGGCGCAGACCAAGACGCACGGCGTGGCGCTGACGCTCTCGTCGACGAAGCCGACGCGCGCGAACACGACGCCGGACCCGGCGAGCCGCACGGTCGCCTACAACTATCACGGCGGCAGCGGCGGCCCCGCCTCGGCCTCTGCCGCGCGCACGACGGCGTATACCTTCTCCAAGTGGAACACGGCCTCCGACGGCTCCGGCACGTCCTACAACGCCGGCGGCAGCTACACCGACGACACGACGCGGACGCTGTACGCGCGGTATAGCTACGCGACCGCGACCGCGGCCGTCACGCTGCCGACGCCGACGCGCTCCGGCTATGCCTTTAAGGGATGGTACACGGCGGAGACGGGCGGCACGAAGATCGGCGGCGGCGGCGCGAGCTACACGCCCTCGGCGGACATCACGCTGCACGCGCAGTGGAGCTCTCTGGCCTCGACGATCGCGTCACACTCGGCCTCTGTGGAAACGCAGGGCAGCTTTACGCTGACGGTGAGCCGCAAGTCCACGGCGTACTATCACAAGGCGAGCTTCAGGATCGGCGGCGCGGCGCTCGGCACGAGCGAGCCCTTCGCGACCTCGCTGTCCCATACCGTGCCGCGGGCATGGTTCAACGATTACCCGTCCGACACGGAAAAGACCGTCACGGTCTCCGTGCAGACCTATACGGACGCCTCCTGCGCGACCGCCGTGGGATCGGCGGATACGGCGACTTTCACCGTCAGGGCAGACTCCGGCATGAAGCCCTCCTGCGAGACGGGCTGGGCGAATGTCACCATCTACAACGCCGGGACGGCGGCCTCCGGCAGCAACGTTTTCGTCAAGGGCTATTCCAAAGCGAAGGTCGTGTTCAGCGAGAGCTGTATCACGCACGCGGCGGGCGCGTCCAGGGCGAAGTATTCCGTGACCTGCCAGGGCGTGACGAGCGAGAGCACGACGCTCAACGCGACGATCTACACGCCGGTGCTGGCCAATGCCGGGACCGTGCCGATCGTGCGGAAGGTGACGGACAGCCGCGGCAGGACGCGGAGCTACACGTACAACATCACGGTGCTGGACTACGCCAAACCGAAGCTGACGGGCGTGAGCGTGTTCCGCTGCGACGGCTCCGGCAGCGCGGACCCGGACGGAACGTATATCTCCGTCAGGGCGAACGGAAGCTGCTCGACGATCGGCGCGTGGAACACCGTGGAGCTGTCGGCCCGCTACAAGGCGGCAGGCGGCTCGTGGGTGAACGCGGGAACGATCACGAACAACACGGTCGTGAAGCTCGGCGGCGGGGCCCTGAGCGCGGACAAAAGCTACACGGTGGAGATCACGGCGACGGACAGTCTGTACCGCAACTCCCCGGGCGATACGGGCTGCAGGGCCGTCGTGACCAAGACCGTGCCGTCGCGCAAGTGGGCGATGAAGTTCCGCCCGAGGGGGAACGGCGTGGCCTTCGGCAAGGCCGCGGAGACGGACAGCGTCTTCGAGGTCGCGCCGGGCTGGACCGTAAAGCTCGGAGCGGGCGGCAGCTACGCCGGCCCGCTGACGAGGGCCCTGACGGATCTGAGCACGGGCAATACCTACGCGATCGCCCGCTGGCAGGATCCCGACGGCAATCTGCGCGGCGGCCTCTACGCCTACCGGAGCGCCGTCTACGGCGACGCGCTGCGGCTTTACCACACGAAGAACGTCGGCGGCAGCGATATCACGCACGGCTTCTCGCTCTATATCGGCGACGGCGGCGCGCCGAGCGTCGTGCTCGGCTATCCCGGCGCGTGGCGGGACGGGCTGAACGTCGCGGCGAAGTATTCCCCCGGCGACACGGTGAGCTTCCCCAGCTCGGGCAATTCCTATTACCAGCGCTTCCACGGCGACTGGCGATACAGTTACGCGCTGTACTTCTTCATCCCGCTGGCGCGCTCGTGCGAGGGGCTGACGGCGACGGCGAGCGGAACGGTCTATGTCGTCACGAACAAGACGAGAACGCAGGTCAATCTCTCCGGCGTGGCCACGGTAGACTGCTTCTGCGCTCCGGGCGGCGTTGCGGTGCGCCTGAACTGGGGCTCCGGCAGCGCCCCGTCCTGCGGGCAGTCGCAGTACGACGTCGCATCGGTCCAGCCCTACGGCCTGACCGTCACGTTCTCATAAGGAGAAAAAACATGACCCTACAGCAAGCAAAAAACCATCTTCTCTCCGTCGCCCGCGGCGAGCTCGGCGCCGTCGAGCGCGGCGACAACGTCCACCCCTACGCCGCCGCGATGGAGGCGGCCTACGGCTGGGACGTGCAGGGGCAGCCCTGGTGCGACGTCTTCGTGGACTGGTGCTTCGTGCAGGCCTTCGGGCTCGAGGCGGCGGGCCGCATGACCTATCAGCGCGCCGGCGCTTTCTCGGCCCTCTGCTCGGCTTCGGCTGCGCGCTATCGGGAAAACGGCGCGTGGAACAGCATTCCGGAGCCGTGCGATCAGGTCTTTTTCCGCCGCGGCGGGAGCGTCGAGCACACCGGTCTCGTCGAAAAGATCAGCGGCGTCGTCGTCTCGGTCATCGAGGGCAACTCCTCCGACGCCGTCGCGCGCCGCTCCTACGTGCTCGGCAGCTCCGCCATCGCGGGCTACGGCCGCCCGGACTGGTCGGTCGTG
>JAFRDM010000075.1 GCA_017403885.1 Oscillospiraceae bacterium | reverse complement strand
TGCTCAACCAGGTGCTGCTGCACCAGAGCGTCATCGGTCTCGAGGCCAAGACGGCGCTGGACAAATACGGCGTGCGGCCCGACGTCATCATCGGCTGCGCCGGCGGCGGCTCGAACCTCGGCGGCCTGATCGCCCCCTTCATGGGCGAGAAGCTGCGCGGCGAGGCCGACTACCGCATCATCGCCGTCGAGCCCGCCTCCTGCCCGAGCTTCACGCGCGGAAAATTCGCCTACGACTTCTGCGACACGGGCATGATCTGCCCGCTGGCGAAGATGTACACGCTCGGCAGCGGCTTCATCCCCTCGCCCAACCACGCCGGCGGCCTGCGCTTCCACGGCATGTCCCCGACGCTGTCGCAGCTCTACGCCGACGGGCTGATGGAGGCCCGCGCCGTCGAGCAGACGGCGGTGTTCGAGGCGGCGGAGCTCTTCGCCCGCTGCGAGGGCATCCTCCCCGCGCCGGAGAGCTCGCACGCGATCCGCGTGGCGATCGACGAGGCGCTTGCCTGCAAGGAGAGCGGCGAGGCCAAGGACATCCTCTTCGGTCTCACGGGCACGGGCTATTTCGACCTGGTGGCTTATCAGAAGTTCAACGACGGGCAGATGAGCGACTATATCCCCACAGACGAGGATCTCACGCGCGGCTTTGCCGGTCTGCCGCAGATCCCCGGGCAGACCTGAGCGTTAAGCAACAGAGAACGGGTGCTGCGAAAACGCAGCACCCGTTTTTGCTATGTGTCGGATTGTCCGGAGATCTTTTCCCGCCCCGGCGGCGTGCCGAGGAAGCGCTCCATCACGCGGTACAGCGGCCTGAAGAGCACCAGCGTAAAAACGAAATTTCCCCCGCAGTGGACAAGATCGTAGGGGATCCCGCTCACCCACATGGCGAAGAACATCTGCCAGCCGCCGTTGATCGCAAAGTATTCCAGGTACATCAACGGCCCGAAGACGAGGCCGAATACCGCGGCGATCACCGCCCAGACGAAGGCGGAATCGTTTTTGCGGAAAGCCATGCAGACCGCGACGAGCAGCGGCCAGGTGTAGAGGTAGCCGAACCACCACAGCAGGTAGCCGTTGCCGCCGAAGACCAGGCCCTCGAGCATGATGTAGATGCCGACGGAATACAGCGCGCGCCAACCGAAAAACACCGTCGCGAGGATGATGATCACCGCGTTGAGATTGATATTCGGCAGCGAGGCGAGCGCAGCCTTCGCCGCAAAGAGCAGCGCGCCGAGGAGCGCAAGGGTACAGATCTCCTTTGCGCCGAGCTTACCAGCCGACGGTGAAGGTGATCTCATAGTGCTCGCCGTCCGCGATCATGGTGTCGTCGACGCCGGTCATGAGCATCTCGCCGCCCTTGGTGAAGCACCACCACTGCTGCAGGTCGCTGTCGGCCGTTTCGCCGTCGACCGCGGTGACGAACAGACCGTACTCGCTGTCCGTGCCCTCGATGAGCTTCTGCTCCTCCAGCGCGCCGCGCAGATTGTCCGCGTCGGTGGCGATCGGGAAGTCCTTGCTCGTCCCGTCGCCGTGCACGACGGTGACGACAAGCTTCTTGCCGCCCTCCTGCGCAGCGGGTCTGTTCAGCTGCCACACGAGCAGCGCGCCGACGACGAGTACAAGCAGGATCGCCGCGGCAACAATGATGGTTCTGGTTTTTTTGTTCGTGATCCATCTCTCCTTTCTTGTTTTGTATCGAAGATCACACAAGGAAAAAAGAGAGAAGACGGGAACATCTGACCTATGCCCCGTATTCGTCCGGAAGTCCGCGGATCCTTGTGCGACGCGGCGCTTCCCTTCGGAAGCGCCGCACGGGCAGGTCTTCTGACTTCGGTGCGGAAACAGCTCCGCACACTTCACAGTGACGGCCTCGCGCAGGAATTTCACCCGCATTCCCCTGTTGACCGCGTCCCATACCCCGCAAGGAGGCCGGCGCGGATCCCGTTTCGATCGCTTGCGGAAAGAAGTATAGCATGCCGCCGCCGGGAAAACAATCCCGGCGGCGGCTTGTCCTGAAATATCTTACAGATCCACCTTTTCAAAAATCTCTTCCGCGCGGCGGACGCCGAGCACGGTCAACAGCACGAAAAGCGTCGCGCCGAGCGCGAGCACGGCCAGCTTTGCGCCGAGGTGCTGCGGATCCGGCGTGTCGAGCACGTCCCGGAAGAAGGGCACGACAAAGCAGCAGACTTCGGCCGCAACGATGTACGCGAAGACCAGGAGCGTGACGATGAGGAAGGGCTTTCCGACCGCCGAAGGCTTTTTGTACAGCCGCGGCAGGAACAGGAGGTTGAACAGGCCCATCAGGATCAGTCCCAGGCCGAAGAAGGCGAGGTTCGCGTCCATGCCCGCGGGGTTCGGCCCGATCTTCAGCGCCATGCGCAGGACCGCGAAGACGGCGCAGACGAGGAGCTGCAGCAGCTCCATCAGTGCGAAATACAGTCCCCGCGCGCGCACCGCGTCGCGCTTGCGCACGGGCAGCAGCAGCGTGTAGTACAGATCGTTGTTCTCCCGCGCGGAGAGGCAGGCGTAGAACAGACCCAGCGTCACCCAGAACAGCGGGACGTACATCGGATAACCCGGGATGAGCACCATCGCCCCGAAGGCGAGGAACATCCAGCTTGTCGGATGCGTGAAGAGCCGGAATTCCTTTTTCAGCAGCTTAGCCATCGTCTCTCGCCTCCTTGTCCAGATGTACCATGATCTCCTCGAGCCCCGCTGCCCGGCCGGGCAGCTCCTCTTCGAGCTCGCCGCGCTCGACGAGCGCGGTGAAGCCCTCCTTGGCGCGCTTGCAGCCGATGAGCTTGTCTGCGTACTTCTCCGCCTGTTCGGCCGTGACCGCGACCGCGCAGTATTTCTCCCGCAGCTCGCCGATCGGCAGGGAAAAGACGATCTCGCCGTTCCGGATGTAGGTCACGTCGTCGGCGCATTTGTCGAGGTCGTCGGTGATGTGCGTGGAGAAGAGGATGCTCACGCCCTCGTCCGCGAGAGAGAGGAACACGTCCACCAGCTCGTCGCGCGAGACGGGGTCGAGCCCGCTCGTCGGCTCGTCGAGGATCAGAAGCTCCGCCCCGTGGCTGAGCGCCAGGGCCAGCGCGTACTTGACCTGCATGCCCGCCGAGAGGGCCTTGGGCGTCTTGCTCTCGTCGAGGTTGAAGAGCTTGAGATAGCGGCGGTAGGCCGCCTCGTCCCAATGCCCGTAGAAGCTGCGCGTCACGGCCGTGATCGCCGCGAGCTTTTTGTTCGGATAGTAGTTCGCCCCGCCGGAGACGAAGGCGATGCGGCGCTTGATCTCCAGCTCGTTTTCGGCGAAGTCCAGGCCGAAATACTTCAGCTCTCCCGCCGCGGGGTGGACGATGTTCAGCGCGCTTTTGAGCGTGGTGGTCTTGCCCGCGCCGTTGCGGCCGATAAAGCCCATGATGCGCCCGCGCTCGAGCGAAAAGCTCACGTCCTTCAAATGAAAGGCGGGATAGTCCTTGCACAGGCCGCGGATCTCCAGCACCTTCTCAGCCATCGTCCTCACCGCCTCCCATCAGCCCGCTCACCTTATCGATAAAAGAGTGGAGCGTGTCCTGCGGCGGGATCGCGATGCCGCGCTTCTTGTCCGCCAGCAGAATGATCGTGTCTCCCGGACGGATGCCGAACATCTCGCGCATCTCCTTGGGGATGACGATCTGGCCCTTCTCGCCCACCTTGGCGGACGCGGCCAGCTTGTCCTTCAAAGCCTTCATCCTTGCCTCCTTGCGTATAAAAAGTATGATTTGTTATACTGTTCATACAATAACGCCTTTCTTAAGAAAAGTCAAGGATTTCCTGCCGTGTTTTCCGCTTGCACAGAAAGCCGTCGAATGGTATGATATGTTGATGTATTATAAGGTTGCGCCCGGCGGATGCAAACGCCGCCCGGTTTTTGCGGGGCGGCGCTCCGCCCCTGCGGCGTCGAATGCCTTGACCATAGCAAAGGGCCGTCTATGAAATACAAATGCCTGGTTTTCGACCACGACGACACCGTCGTGAACAGCACCGCGACGATCCACCACCCCTGCTTCGAGCGTTTTCTCGAACTGCATTACCCGGGGAGGACCTGCTCGCTGGAGCACTATTTTCTGAAAAACTTTTCTCCCGGCTTTCTGGAGATGTGCCGCGAGGAATACGACATGGACGAAGAGCAGATCGCCGAAGAGGGCCGCTTCTGGCTCGACTATGTCGGGAGCCACATCCCGAAGGCCTACCGCGGCGTCCGCGAGATCATGGAGCGGCAGAAGGCCGCGGGCGGCCTTGTCGCCGTGGTTTCCCATTCCCACATCACGAACATCCTGCGCGACTATGCGGCGAATTCCCTGCCCGTCCCCGACGCCGTCTACGGCTGGGAAAGGCCCGAAAGCGAGCGCAAGCCCGCGCCCTTTCCGCTCGAGGACATCATGCGCCGCTTCTCCCTCGAGCCGTCGGAGCTGCTGGTGATAGACGATCTCAAGCCAGGCTACGACATGGCCCGCGCGGCGGGCGTAGATTTCGCCGCCGTCGGCTGGGCCAACGACATCCCCGAGATCGAGCGCTTCATGCGTTCGAACTGCGCGAACTATTTCAAGACCGTGGAAGATCTTGATGCGTTTTTGAGATAAACATCAGTTTTTTTGGGTGGAAACATGAAAGTATTGAAAAAATGCCTCCTGCTTCTTGCCTTGCTCGCGCTGCTGCTTCCCCTCTCCCCGAACGCGGCGGCGGAGGACGGCGAGAGCGGCGCAGAGCGCTTTGAGGGCAAGACCTGGCAGGAGATCATGGACGCTTTCCTCGAAGAGCACCGCGCCGCCCCCGAATCCGTCGCCTGCGGCTGGTGCAACACCGTCACGGGCGAGGAGCAGTACCATAACGCCGACCAGTACATGGTCTCCGGCAGCATGTACAAGGTGCCGATGAACATGATCTTCACCGAGAAGGTACATAACGGCGAGATCAGCTGGGACACCTTTATCGGCGGCTACCGCTACGAATACTGTCTGCACGCCACGATCGTCGATTCGAACAACGAGGTGGCCAAGGGCATGTGGGACTATCTCGGCGGCTACCAGCCCTACCGGCATATCCTTGCGCCCTATATGGGCGAGGATCCCGACACGGTGGAGGAAAAGTTTTATGAGAACAACTTCTCCACACCGCGCCAGATGATCTATTCGCTCAAGCTCCTTGCGACCGAGTCCGAGCGCTTCCCGAAGCTGATCGACGAAATGCTGCAGGCCGAGCCGAACAAGTATTTCCGCGAGCGGGCGCACGACTATGACATCGCCCAGAAATACGGCTATTGGCCCGATCCGAACACCTGGCACGTCTCGCTCAACGACTGTGCCATCATCTATACCGAAGAGCCGATCTGCATCGTGATCTTCATCGACTCGGTCAACGAGCAGGCAAGCCGTGAGCTGCTCAAGGACTACTGCGATCTGATGATCGACTATACCGAGTATTCCACCGCCGCGCGCCGCGAGGCCGAGCGCGTGGCCGCCGAGGAGGCGGCCATCGCCGCACTCAACAGCTCCTCCCCCGCGCCGGAGGAGACGGCGACCCCCGCATCATCCGGCGAGCCTGTCTCTGTCGTTCCCGCGCTCGAGCCGACGCCGGGCACGGAGAGCGAAAAAGGAACGGGCGGCGAGTCTGTTTTCGGTAAGGCCGTTCTGTTGATCCTGCTCGCCGCCGCCGTCGCGTACGTATTCATCGCCGCCGTCCGGCCCGCGCGCAAGGGAAAGCTTCGCTTGGTCTGGGCGATGTGCGCGACCCTGTTGGCCGCCGCCGCGCTGCTGGTCTGCGTGCTGCCCTCCGGCGGGAAGGCACCGGGCAGGGAAGAAGCGCCCGTCGAACTCAAGGGCGATCCGCAGGCGTGCGTGTCCGCCTTCTTTGACGCGGTGTGCGCCTGCGATTATGAGCGCGCCTGCGAAGAGCTCTCCGGCGTGTCGACGCTGGGGCTGGAGAACGCCCTCCCGGCGGAGGACGCCGCCGCGATCTGGCGGGCGATGGAGGAGAACCGCGAATACCGTCTCTACGGCGACTGTGTCGCCGCATCCGGCGGCGCGGTACAGCAGCTTGTATACACCACGCTGGATATGAAGGCTCTCGGAGAGGCCGTGAAGGCCGCTACCGAGGCAAGGATCGAGCGGCTTGCCGTCGAGCTGTCTCCCTCGGAGGTCTATGACGACGAGGGCGGCTATCTCGACAGCTTCACCGAGCGCGCGTACCGCGAGGCGCTCGAGGAGACGCTCGCTCACGCCGCGGAATACCGCAGCGCGGTGGGGCTGAATATCCGTCTGGTCTACAGCGGAGACCGCTGGCTGATCGAGCCCGACGGCGCGCTTTACGCGGCGCTGACGGGCGGCGCGGTCAAGTGAAGGGAGGGTTGATCGATGCGCTCTGACAGGAACGCACGGCCCGCGCGGGCCGCGCATACGTCTTCCGCACCCGCTCCGGCGCGTGAGACGAACGAGCTCTCTCCCGTATGGCGGCTGATCGGTGCGGCGCTCGCGCTGCTCTCCCTGCTGCTGCTCGTCTGGGTGGCAGGGCACATACACCCCGAGATCAGCTCCGTCTCCGCCGCGCCGCGCCCCTCCGCCGCGCCCGGAGCGGCCGCCGCTCCCCTGCCGGGGACGGCGCTGGCTCTGGACGAGCGCTTTGCGCAGGCCGTGGAGAACGACGTGCATATCTCCTCGCTGGAGGATATCACCTTCATCCGCCGCAGCTATTCCATTCCCGAGAGCGCGCTCGTCGCGCCGCAGCCCGATCCCGCTCTCTTCGGAGAGACGGACGACCCGAGCGTCGTCCAGGCCGTGATCGATTCCGCCGCCGCGCTGCTGGACGGACAGAGCCTCGCATGGAACAGGGACATAGCCTTCATGCCGGGCAGCACGATCAAGTATTACTGTGACGAGACGATCCTCGCGATCGCCTGGAAGGAGGCTCTCGGCAACTCCGCGGTCTCCTTCGGCGAGATCAAAACGGCCCACGGCTCGCAGATACGGCGCTACATCGCCAACAACAGCTATGGCTCCGACGTGCAGCTCTACGCCTCCGACATGGCGCGAGACGTCAACGCCGTCATCGCGCTCAACGGCGACTTCTACGCCTTCCGCAAAGTCGGCGTGACGGTCTATGCCCGCCAGCTCTACCGCAACGAGGGCAAAAGTCTTGACACCTGCTTTGTGAACGGGAACGGCGATCTCCTCTTTGCACACCGCGGCGAGCTGCAGAGCGACGAGGACACGAGACGCTTCGTGGACGAGAACGACGTGATCTTTTCCCTGTCCTTCGGCCCGATCCTGATCGAGAACGGCGTGCTGCAGAGCGCCGAGAGCTACGGCGGCTATCCCATCGGCGAGATCAACAACATCTATTCCCGCTCCGGCATCGGCCAGCTCGGCGAGCGGCACTATCTGATCGCCACGCTCGGCGAGCAGGGGCCCTACAACACCCGCGCCCAGCTCTACACCTTTGCGACCTATCTGGCCGCCAAGGGCTGTGAAAGCGCCTACGCGCTCGACGGCGGACAGACGGCGACGATGATCTTCAACGGCGAGACCTTCAACCGCGTGGACTGGGACAGCGAGCGCACGATGAGCGATATCGTCTACTTCGCCACGGCGAAGGACAGCGGAGAGGGGGCGGCGTCATGAGCGATCCCATGCTTGTTCTCGCAGGAATGGAGCTGTACAAAAGCGCGCTGATCATTGCGCTCGGCGCGGCGGCCTGCTTCATGCTGACTTTCTCGCTCTATCCGCGCGGCGGCCTTGGCGCGGCGGTCTGGCTCTTTGCCGCCGCCGACATCATACTCACCGTTCTGCTCTGCCGTTTTCTGCACTACTACTGCCACAGCGAGCAGTACGACTCCTTCCTCCGGGCGATGACGGATTATTCCTCAGGCGGCTACGTGCTCGTCGGCGCGGTGCCGGCGGCGCTGGCCGCGGCCTGGATCGCCAGGGCGGCGGGCCTGACGCAGAACTCCTCCCGTCTTCTCGACTGCTTCGCTCCGGGCGCGGTGCTCGCCGCGGCCTTCATCCGGCTTTCCGCGCTGTACAACAGCACCTGCCGCGGCAAGATCGCGGTGAAGCGGCCTCTGCTGCGCCGTCTTCCGATCGCTTCGCCGGTGCTCTCCTCCTCAGGAGCCGAAGACTGGCGCTTCGCGACCTTTTTTGTGGAATTCCTGCTGCTCGGGCTGATGTTTTTCCTCGTGCTGCGCTTCTTCCTCCGCCGTCGCCGCCAGGCGATGAAGGCGGGACAGAAACGCGACGGCAATGTGGCGCTCTTCGCGCTGCTGACCGCCTCGGCAGTCGAGCTTCTGTGCGACAGCACCCGCTACGACTCGAGCTTTCTGCCCATCAACGGCTTCGTCAGCCTCACGCAGATCGTCTGCGGCTTCGCCATCCTCGCGCCGCTCGTCGTCTGGTCCGTCCGCTCGATCCGCGCCAACGGCCGCAGTGCCTTCCACTGGGCGATCTGGATCGTCTGGTTCTTCTCGCTCGCCGGCGCGGGCGTGTGCGAGTATCTCGTCCAGCGCCACGGCGACTGGTATCTGAGCTGCTATCTTGCGATGGCCGCGTGCTGCTATCTGATGGCGCGGCTGCCCTATGCCATGTACCGCAGCGTCTGCGCGAGGAAAAAGCGCACGAAGGCGTAATTCCCCGAACGCACGGGACGCCCTCCCGGCAGAGCGCGTTTTGCTTGATCGCCCCGGGCCAATACGCCGCGGTTTCCCCGGCGCCGGGCTTTGCGGAAGGGAGATCCTCATGCGCGATTATGTGATAGAAACCGAGCGATTGATCCTGCGCCCCCTGACAGTCGAGGACTGCGACGCTGTTTTCGAGTGGGCGGGCGATGCGGACGTCGCCCGGTATATGGTCTATACCGTATATACCTCCAGAGACAAACTGAAGGAGTGGCTGCGGTCCCTGCGGGAGGGCGGCACAGAGATCAGCTTCGGCTTTGAAAGAAAGACGGACCGCAAGCTGATCGGCAGCGGCGGCATCGGGCCGGACGCGCGCAAAAACGGTTTTTGGGGCTTCGGTTACAATCTCCGGAAAGACTGCTGGGGGGAGGGCTACGCGACAGAGGCGGCCAAGGCCATGATCCGCTTCGCAAACGAGCGCTTCGGGGCAAAAAGCTTCTGCTCCTCTCATGCCGAGCCGAACAAGTCCTCCGGCCGGGTCATGGAAAAGTGCGGGCTCCATTTCGTCGCTTACGGCGAGTTTTCCAAGCTGGACGGAAGCTGCCGGATGCGCTCGATGGAGTATGAAGGAGAGCTGTTCCCGTGATCAGCCGCGCGGACTGCAGGAAAAAGCAAAGCGATCCCCGGGCCGAAGAGGCCCGGGGATCGCCGTTTTATTCTTTCTTATTGCTCCCGCACGTTCAGCGTCAGGCGGCTGCGCTCGACCACCGCGTGCTCGACGTCGAGCACGTAATCGACGACCATGCTGCCGCCGCATTCGTTGAAGTCGTGGCGGATGCGCTTGGTGGCCATGCCCATCGTGGCCATACCGTAGGGCGTCTCGTACTGGAAGCGGTTTTTTTCACCGCGTCGGAAGACCATGCGGCTGGTGACGCCGCCGCGGCGGTCGACCACGATCTCGTCGGGCCGGATCTCCACGCAGGTCTCCGTGCCGGGCAGGCCTGTTACCTCGCTTTCGAGATAACGCAGATAGCCCGTGCCGTCCTCGTAGTGATAGAGACCGTCGGTCGTGAACTCGATGCGGTCCTCTTCCTCCTCGCCGAGGCCGTGGATGCTGCGGATATCGATCACAACGTCTTTCACGATCGCTCACACCTCCATTTCCGGCACGTGCGCGACCTCGCCCCGCGGCGCGCGGCCGAGGAAAACGGCGGAAAAGCGGGTGAAATCCTCCGCGCTGCCGGAGGTGCAGAAGCGCTCCTCTCCCCTGCCGCCGCAGAGCTTTTCCCTCTTCAGCCAGTCCGCCAGCTCGCGCGCGGCGCAGGCCGCGGCCTCGATCATGTACGGGCCCTCGCCCAGATAACGGCGGATCGCCGCTTCGATCAGGCCGTAGTGCGTACAGCCGAGGATCAGCGCCTCCACGCCCTTTTCGCGCAGCGGGGCAAGGTATTCCGCCACGGCGGCGCGAAGCGCCTCGTCGTCGGGATCGTAGTGTCCGCTCTCTATCAGCGGGACGAAGGCCGGGCAGGCCACGGCGGCGATCTCGGCGCCCGGGCAGGCCGACGCGAGCGCCTTTTGGAAAGCGCCGCTGGCGATGCAGGCGGCCGTGGCGATCACGCCGATCGAGCGCGCGGGGTGCTTCGCCGCCTCGCGCACGGTAGACGAGAGCACATCGAAGGTCCTCACGGGATAGGCCGCGAGCACGTCGGGCGCGGTGCTCGACACCGTTCCGCAGGCCGCGAGGATGCACTTCGCGTCCCGCGAGGCGACAAAGTCCAGATCCTGCCGCGCCATTTTGCGCAGCATGTCCGTCGGCCGCGAGCCGTAGGGCATGCGCGCCGTATCGCCGAAATATATGATGTTTTCGTCCGGAAGGATCCTTCGCAGCGCGCGCACGGCGGTCAGCCCGCCGAGGCCGGAGTCGAAGAAGCCGATCGGTCTGTTGTCCATAGATCGCTCCCAATTGTTTTACTGCCGTAATAATATAGCGCAAAGCCGCCTTTATGACAAGGGATTTTTTCTCCTCTCTTCCGCGCGAGTGGAAAAAGAGCTTGTACTTTGCTATAATAGGTATATAATAAGCGCACGCACCTTCAACGCAGCGCATCACACCCTTGTTCCCCGAAGGAGGGATCTTCATGAACATCGATCTTACCGAAAAAGAATACCGCCGTCTGCTGGACCTGGTCTATATCGGCAACTGGATCCTGAACTCCGGCCGCGGAACGGACCGCTTTGAGGACTACGATCTGCTGCAGGAAAAGCTCTTTGCGCTCTCTCCCCGCGCGGGCATGCGCTCGCTCGCCGAGAGCTGGCAGGGCCACGTCTTTCCCTCGAAGGCCTACGAGGAGGGCGGCATCCACGAGGCCATCGCCGATTACGAGGACGCCGTGTTCTTCGACATCCTTGCCGAGGAGCTGGCGCGGCGCGACCTCGGGCTGGAGGACAGCGAGCCCGAGGATTATACCGAGCTGCAGAACCGCATGGACGATTATCTCGACGAGTTCGACAAGAACGGCCTCGCCGCGGTCAGCGTCGACCTGTGAGGGTATAAAATGCACGACGAACTGACGCGCGAGGACATCCGCAAAATGCGCGAGGAGCTGGATTACCGGCGCCTTACGCTGCATCCCGGCATCCTTGAGGAGGTCAAGCGCACCCGCGCCTTCGGAGACCTCAGCGAGAATTACGAATACAAGGCCGCCAAGCAGGCGCAGCGTGAGAACGTCAGCCGCATGCGCTATCTTGAGGGCATGATCAAATCCGCCCGCGTGATCGACGATCGCTCATCCGCGGACGAGGTCGGTCTTTTCGACCGCGTGGAGATCTATATGCCCGAGGACGACGAGACCGAGGTGATCCGCGTCGTGACCACCGTGCGCTGCGACCCGCGCAAGGGCCTGATCAGCAAGGAATCGCCCTTCGGTCTGGCTGTGCTGGGCAAAAAGGTCGGAGATCATATCACCGTGCGGGTGAACGAGCACTACAGCTATGAGGCCGTGATCCGCTCGATCACCAAGGACAGCGACGACGGCTCCGTCCCGCTGATGGGATATTGATCCCGTTTCCAAGGCCGGAACTCCGCCTGCCCCGACGAAGCATCCCGCATCTTTCTGTTTGAAAGATGCGGTTTTTTTATTTGTCCAATCTGTGAATTTTCCCCGATTCTCCGCTCCAGAGCCTTGACAAAGCCATACCCGAATGATATATTAGCACTCGGAAAGAAAGAGTGCCAACACTCCGCCGCTGCGAGTGCCAAGGGCGTGAGTCGGCCGACAGGGAGTTTGTGAGGACGACATGGCCTTAAGCGAGAGAAAAAAAAGAATACTCGCCGCCGTCGTTGACGCCTACATTGAGACCGCCGAACCGGTAGGCAGCAAAGCCATCGCGCAGACCGCGGGGCTGGGCTGCTCCTCGGCCACGATCCGAAACGAGCTGGCCGAGCTGGCCGCAATGGGCTATCTCGAACAGCCGCACACCTCCGCCGGCCGCGTCCCGACGGCGATGGGCTACCGCCTTTACGTCAACGAGCTGATGGAGAAGCAGAAGTTCACGCTCGAAGAGAGCGAGGACCTCAACCGCCGCCTCAACCAAAAGCTGCAGGAGCTTGACGACACCATCGGCGACGTCAGCCGCCTCGCCTCGCAGCTGACGAACTACCCGGCGATGGCGCTGACCACGCGCGAGGCTGTGACGATCATCCGTTTCGATCTCATCTATGTCGACGCGAACACCTTCATCATCGTCGTGATGCTCTCGGACCACACGGTGCGCAACAAGCTGGTGCGGCTGCCGATCTCGGTGGACGAGAAGATGATCCGCAAGCTTGCGACGCTCTTCAACGCCAACTTCACGCATCTGAGCGAGGACGCGATCACCCCGGTGCTGATTTCCTCGACCGAGCGCAGCGTCGACGACACGATGGGCATCACGGCCGTGATCTCCTCCTTCGCCATCGATGTGCTTTCAAGCTCGGCCGCGCCCGCGGCCTTTGTATCCGGCGAGAACAGGCTTCTGAATCAGCCGGAATTCCGCGATCCGGACAAGGCGCACCGCCTGATGAGCTATCTCTCCGGCGGCGGACAGCTTCTGCCGGAGAGCACGTTCCCCGACAGCAACGAGGTCCGTGTGCTGATCGGCCCGGAGAACGTGGCCGAGGAGCTCAAGGATTCGAGCGTGGTGATCGCCAGCTACGACGCCGGCGACAACACCCGCGGCCTGATCGGCGTGGTCGGCCCGACGCGTATGGATTATTCCGCCGTCGCCGCCAAGCTCCGCTTTCTGGCCGACGGCCTCTCGAGGAGGCTCGGCGGGGGCGAGGCGCCGCCCGAGGGCATGCATAACAAGCTGATCATCAAGGGAGACATCAACGATGAGTGACGAGAAGAAGAACGAGGAAGTCATAGAGGACCTGCCCGAGACGCAGCCCGGGGAGAGCCGGGCCGAAGCGCCGAAGGAAGAGAAAAAGGAAAAGGCAAAAAAAGAAAAAACCGAGAAGAAAAAGGAAGAAAAGGCCGAGCCTAAGGAGGAAAAACGGGACGAAGCCCCGCAGGGCGCGTCGGACGCCTATTTGAGGCTGCTGGCCGAGTATGACAACTACCGCAAGCGCAGCCAGCGCGAAAAGGACAGCCTTTACGCCGACATCAAGGCCGACACGCTTTTGAAGTTTCTGCCCGTGTACGACAACCTCGTGCGGGCGCTGAACCAGCCCACAGAGGACGAGGCCTACCGCAAGGGCATCGAGATGATCATGACGCAGTTCTGCACCACGATGGAGAAGCTGGGCGTGGAAAAGATCGAAAGTCTGGGCAAGACCTTCGACCCCTCGCTCCACAACGCGGTCATGCACGTGGAAGACGAAAGCAAGGGCGAGAATGAGATCGTCGAGGTCTTTCAGGAGGGCTTCCGCCTGGGCGACAAGGTGATCCGCTTCGCCATGGTAAAAGTGGCAAACTGACGGCTTCGCCGTTTGTGATATTATTTCAGTTAAAAACATTTCGATATACAGGAGGAATTCATCATGGGAAAAATCATCGGTATTGACCTCGGTACTACCAACAGCTGCGTGGCCGTCATGGAAGGCGGCGAGGCTGTCGTTATCGCGAACGCCGAAGGCGCCCGCACCACTCCGTCCGTCGTGGCTTTCGCCAAGAACGGCGAGCGTATGGTCGGCCAGGTGGCCAAGCGCCAGGCCGTCACGAACCCCGAGCGCACGATCTCCTCGATCAAGCGCGAGATGGGCTCGAATTACAAGGTGACGATCGACTCGAAGAGCTACACCCCGCAGGAGATCTCCGCAATGGTGCTGCAGAAGCTCAAGGCCGACGCCGAGGCCTATCTGGGCCAGAGCGTGACCGAGGCCGTCATCACCGTACCGGCCTACTTCACCGACGCGCAGCGTCAGGCGACCAAGGACGCGGGCAAGATCGCGGGTCTGGAAGTCAAGCGTATCATCAACGAGCCTACCGCAGCGGCTCTGTCCTACGGTATGGATAAGGAAAACGACCAGAAGGTCATGGTTTACGACCTCGGCGGCGGCACCTTCGACGTATCCATCATCGAGATCGGCGACGGCGTACAGGAGGTTCTCGCCACAGCAGGTAACAACCGTCTCGGCGGCGACGACTTCGACGCCCGCATCGTGAAGTATCTGGTCGAAGAGTTCCGCAAGTCCGACGGCGTCGACCTCAGCCTTGACAAGGTCGCCATGCAGCGTCTGCGCGAGGCGGCCGAGAAGGCGAAGATCGAGCTTTCCGGCGTGACCACCTCGAACATCAACCTGCCGTATATCACGGCGGACGCCACCGGCCCGAAGCACCTGGACGTGACGCTCACCCGCGCGAAGTTCAACGAGCTGACGCACGACCTCGTCGAAAAGACCGTCGGCCCCGTGAAGCAGGCTCTCTCCGACTCCGGTCTAAGCCCGAACGAGATCAGCAAGGTATTGCTCGTCGGCGGCTCGAGCCGTATCCCCGCCGTGCAGGAGATGGTCAAGTCCCTCGTCGGCAAGGAAGGCTTCAAGGGCATCAACCCGGACGAGTGCGTCGCCATAGGCGCGGCCATCCAGGGCGGCGTGCTCGGCGGCGACGTGCAGGGCATCCTGCTGCTCGACGTCACCCCGCTGTCCCTCGGTATCGAGACGCTCGGCGGCGTGTGCACGCGCCTGATCGAGCGCAACACCACCATCCCCACCAAGAAGAGCCAGGTCTTCTCCACCGCCGCGGACAACCAGACCTCCGTCGAGGTCAACGTCCTGCAGGGCGAGCGCGAGATGGCGCAGTACAACAAGTCTCTCGGCCGCTTCCAGCTCGACGGCATCGCCCCGGCTCGCCGCGGCGTGCCGCAGATCGAGGTCACCTTCGATATCGACGCCAACGGCATCGTGAACGTCTCGGCGAAGGATCTCGGCACCGGCAAGGAGCAGCACCTCACCCTCACCACCTCCACCAACATGTCCAAGGAGGACATTGAGAAGGCCGTCAAGGAGGCCGAGCAGTTCGCCGCCGAGGACGCCAAGCGCAAGGAAGA
>JAFRDM010000074.1 GCA_017403885.1 Oscillospiraceae bacterium | reverse complement strand
TCTTTTGTCTACCAAGGACAGAAGAGGTTTCTTCTATACCTGTTACACTGAACTGTGGTATAATCAAACAACAACACATAACTTGCGGAGAAACGCTATGCTTAAAAAAATACAATGGATATTCTTTGATCTAGGCTCAACATTGATCGATGAAACAAATGCCGATCTGCACCGCATCCGGGATATGATTGCCGGAACGGATATTTCAGAGGAAGCGTATTGCGTGAAGCGTTTTGAAATGATCAAAAAGGGCGTTGGAGGCGATCAGGGAGCGATCGAATTCTTCGGTTTGACAAAAACGCCCTGGCACAGCGAAGATGAGCTGCCATATCCCGATGCCATACCGACCTTGGCAGAGCTAAAGCTTCGGGGTTACAAACTGGGCGTCATCGCCAACCAACCGCTTGGCACGGAAGAACGCCTAATAAACTGGGGGCTACACGACTATTTTGATGTGATTGCCGCTTCTGCGGAATTAGGCGTCGCAAAGCCTGATCCGTCCATCTTTCAAAATGCGCTGAAACAGGCAGACTGCCCCGCTCAAAACGCCCTTATGGTCGGCGACAGGCTGGACAACGATGTCGCTCCAGCGAATCGGCTTGGGATACACAGCGTCCGCCTCCTCCGCGGCCTCGGCGCTTACCACATGCCGCAATCTGCCGATGAACTGCCCGAATACACAATTCAAACGCTTGCAGAGCTTTTCAACACCTTATGATTGGTGTACTTTTGAGCGTTCTTTCTATGCTTTGGTGCACTTTTGGGCGCTCTTTCACAATATAAGTAAACCAGTTGGGGCTGGCGGTTTTTCTCCCTCCGCTCGCCAAGAAGGGGCTGTCCCGCTTCCCGGCGAGACAGCCCCGCGCTCTTCGTCAAAGGGAAACGCTCTCCCCCGCAAGATCCTTTCCGATCTGCAAAAACCTGTCTGGAACAGCCGTCAATATTTTTTTCAAATTTACGCAATAAAGTTGTTTTTATTGATTCTTTTTTTGACCCTCCCCCGTTATACTCAGCTCAGAAAACAAAAAACTGACACAGGGAGGAAATAAAAAAATGAAAAAAACGATTTCTTTGGTTCTGGTACTGATCCTGATGTTCGGCCTGCTGCCGATGGCCGCCTTCGCCGACAACGACAATGACGCCGTCGCTCCCGCCGAAGAGAGCGAAACCGTTTCCGAAGCAACGGAAGAGGCAACGGTCGCTGAAGCCGCCGCCGTGGTTTCCGAGGAGATCCAGGACGAGCCTGCTGCCGAGGCCGAGGAAAAGGCCGACGCCGCGCCCGTTGCCCCCACCCGGCCCGAAGCGCCTGTCGCGCCCGCCGCGCCCGCGGTCGACGGTCTCTCCGACGAGGAGGCCAACCGTCTGATCGAAGCCTACAACCGCGAAGTCGAACAGTACAACGCCGCGGTCGAGACCTACAACAGCGAGCTGGAAGCGTACGGCCTGGCCGTTGAGAGCTTCAACGAAGCTGCCGCGCTCTACAACACCGAGGCCGAACGCTATAACGCCGAGGCCGAGGAGCACAACCAGATCGAATCCGAAAAGCTCGCCGCGTACGAGGCGCAGATGGAAAACTACAACAAGCGCCTGGAGGTCTACAACAAGAACGTGGCCACGATCGCCCTCATCAACGAGCGCAACAGCGCCAAGATCGATGCGCAGATGGAAGCGCTCGGCGACATCGGCCGCGTCAACAAGGACAGCATCCTGTCCCTCGGAACGGTGCTGGAGGAGGACTATTACAAGAATTACGGTTATCGCTCGGTGCAGCTCGGGAAAGCCGGCGACCTGGTTGTCTACTGGGACGATCTGAATGCGGTCGGCGACGGCAAAACGATCCTCGTCAGCGAGGGCGATGCCTCCGATGTCCGCTACAAGGTTGCCAACCTCCACATTTTCCAGGACTTTCAGAACATGAACGAGATGTGGGCCTACCAGGAAGAGCGCGGCTGGGATTGCATGAACATCAATCTGGACGATGAAAAAGGCTGCCTGATCATTCCCGCCGCTCTGATCGACCGCATGGTCATGATGGAGTATGAGATCGCCGAGGTCAGCAAGAACGACACCGTCACCGTCACGAGCCAGACGCCCGTCTTCAACGGAACAGGTCTGACGACCCCCCGCTTTCTGGAAGGCTACACCGACGGTCCCTACTGGGCAAACGATGTTGTCTTTGCCACCAACGCCATGGATTACGACTGTGACTATACCGGCACCCAGCATACCTTCAGCTTTGAAAACGGCACCTGCGACTACTCCGAGATCAAGAACACGCTGAATGTGAACCGCTACTTTTTCAACCGCTACTCCAACCCCGCTCCCGTTGAGCCGGAACAGTTTACCGCCGACATGATCGCAAGCCGCGAGCTTCTCGCCCCGATCCAGATCACCCTTGACAAGCTCGACGCGCTCAGCGGCATCGCTCTTCGCATCATCACGCCGCCCGCCCCCGTGAAAGTACCGAGCGCTCCCGCAAAGCCCGCGCCCGCTCTCCCCGCCGCTCCGTCTGTTGTCGAGCCGGAGGAAGCGGAAGAGGTGATCGAAGAGGAAAAGACGCCGCTGGCCGCTCCCGAAGCGGAAGCGGGTGAAAAAGCCCCCGTGATGATCGCCGAGCCCGCTCCCCTTCTCGCGGTACATGGCCTGGAAGAGCTTCCCTCCGACGAGGTCCCCATGGCCTCCTTCGCCGGCTGGGCTCTGGTGAATCTGATCGCCTGTGCCCTGTCTGTCCTCCTCGCCGCCGCCGCTCTGCTCCGGCGCCGTGGGGAAGACGCTGAGGGATCCCGTCAGTCTTACAAGCTCTTCGGAGCCGTCGCCGCGGTCTGCTCGATCGTTCTCTTCGTGCTCACCGAAAACATGCGCCTTGCGATGCATCTGGTCGACCGCTGGACGGTGCTGATGCTCGTGATCCTTGTGATCAACGCCGTGTTCTACTTTGCCGAAGAGCCCGCGCGCGAGGAAGCGGCCGCCTGATCCCGCTCCTGCTTCCGAACAAAAACACATGGCAGACCCGCGCGGGGCTGCCATGTGTTTTTTTCGTTATGAGAGAAACGGGCAAGCGGCGCTTTTTTGTTTTTCAAACTCCTCCGCCGCGGCTGCCAGCAGTTCACAGATCGGCAGATGCTGCGGGCAGACGGACTCGCACCGGCCGCAGCGGACGCAGTCGGAGGCGCGGCTGCCTCGGCCTCTGTTAAGCCCTCTTCCAGTACCCACTTGATGATGAACGCCGCCATACCGGCTGACTTAAACTCATAGAAGAGCCGAAGCTCCATGGAGTCCTTCATATCGAAGAAAGGAAGCGCGTTGCTCAGGTTTTGGCCGAAAATAAGATCGGTCAACTGACGCAGAAATGTCCCGTCATCGCCTTTCAGCATGACGTAGATAAGATCCCTAACTTCCGCAATCCCGGCAAGGATGCGTTTGGCATAGGATCCGACAGAATCTTCCTTTATTCCGGAGGCATCGGGAACGACAGGCATCAGCGCCTCCCGGATCCGCTCCGTAGCCCGCGCCACCATCTGCTCACAATACTTGGCCTCAAACTGTGCTGGGGACATATATCCAAGAAACGAGTGCACTCTCCGTTCATTATAGTATTCAATGTAACTATCTACTGATTTCCGGAAATCGTTGATGCCCCTATACTGATATCGATATAGCTCTTCTTTTTTGATAATGGAAAAGAATGATTCTGCGACAGCGTTGTCACAGGGTCTTCCTTTGGCCGACAAAGCAGTTCGTTCACGCCTACTCATTTTTCCTATATATTATAAGACAATTACCCCCGGATTGACATCCGGGTCATGGCTGCACAACACAGCGGCGCAGTTTGGGTCTGCAGCCATGTCCGCGATCCAGCGGAGGCTCTTCCGCTGAAAATCACGGGCGAAGCCGTAGCCCGGTACGATCATCTCCTGCCAGTTGCGCGGAGAGAAAGCTGCGTCCGCCGCCAGAAGGACAAAGCGTTTGCCGTTTCGGATCACGATTGCCGCCTGGCCTTCCGTATGACCGGGCACATTGACCAGCTGGATGCTCTCGTCTCCGAACAGATCGATGACCCAATGATTCGGGCCGAGCGGCGAACCACGGTAAAACGGGCGCTCCATGGGGTATTGGATCCAGAGATCCTGCGGTTGCCGGGTCTTGTACACGGTGCGGCAGGACCAATAGTATTCGTATTCCGGCAGGACGATGTGCTTCGCCTTGTTCACGTGCCGGAGCCCCGACACATGGTCGACGTCGAGATGCGTCAGCAGCACATAGTCCAGATCCTCCGGCTGAATGCCCATGCCTGAGAGCTGCTCGTGGATCGCCATCCCCTTGGGTACATAGGGATGAAAGAGCGCTGCCATTTGCGACGGGAGAACCGCGGCTGCCGCCTTGGGGTCGTACACGCCCCGGGGACTTATCTCCCGACACCAGCCGGTATCCACAAGGATCAGCCCCTTCGGGTGCTCGATCAGATAGGTGAAGACGGGAAGCGTGATCCTGTTTTTTTCCGCTGCTGTGAGCTGCTTTGCCGCTTCTATCAGATCGAGCCGTTTGCCGAAGGGAACGGTCGGATCGACTCGGATGCATCCGCACTGCAGCATGTGAATCTTCATGGAACCATCCTTTTTTATGAAAGAGTTAAATTTCCCAGATATCCGATAATATTGTCGCTGATCTCGCCGGTCAGCGCGCCGTTGTAATTGCAGATAAAGGTTCCGGCAATGAGGATCATCATGGCCTCGGCCTCACGGTGCCCGACCTCCGGGCCGTAGATCGCGATCAAGCACTGCTCCATGGTCTCGCGCCATTCGCGAAACTCCCCCTTGACCAGATCCGCGACCACGTCGCTGTAATGTGCCAGCACATAGGTCTGCGTGGTGGCGTTGGGGCGCTTCTCTTCGGGATCGCCCTTGGCCACATAGGCCATGAAGGCGTTCATATAGGCAAGATTGCTGTCGTAATCGGCCCGCGGGTGCGAGGCAAACCAGGCCTTGCACTTCTCGGTCATGTAGTCCTTCGTATAGCGCAGATAGCTCACGACCAGATCGTCCCGGCTCTCAAAATAGTGCAGGAGCTTCGGGTGCGACATCCCGGCTTCCTCTGCGATATCCCGCAGGGTGATCTTCGTCATGGGCTTTTTCTCGATGCAGCGCTCAAAGGCCATCAGGATCTCTTTGCGGACGGCCTCTTTATCGACGATCAACGGCATATGGATCCCTCGCTTTCGGAAAAAGTATAACGAATTATCCCCGCAAAAGCAAGAGACCGCCGATCAGCATTTTCAGTCCCATAGACGTGACCAGTACAGCTCCGAGCTTGCGCAGATATTTTGTCCAGCCGCGCGGCAGCAGAGCACCAAGCGAGGCAAAAAGCAGCATCAGCGGCACCGTGCCCAGCGAGAAGGCCAGCATCAGCTGAGCGCCATTTGCCGCACCGCCGGAGGACATGGCGCAGAGCCAGGCGGCGTACAGCGCGCCGCAGGGCATGAGACCCGTCAACAGGCCGACCAGCAGCGGCGTTTGACGCCGGAACCTGTCGGGCAGACGGCAGACCGCGTTCTGTTCTCCGGGGAGGGACGGCAGCGCGGGCAGCAGTCCCCACATATTGAGGCCCAGCAGGGCAACAATGAGGCCCAGCATAGTGAACAGCATCGACTTCATGCTGAGCGTATAGGTCAGTACCGTGCCCAATGCGCCAAACACAGCGCCAAGAGCTGTATAGGAGATCATACGCCCGCCGGTCTAGCCGAGCGCAGCACCGAGCTGCGCTGTTCGTCCCTCACGCCCCGCACATGCCGAGAGC
>JAFRDM010000073.1 GCA_017403885.1 Oscillospiraceae bacterium | reverse complement strand
CTGCGTGGGCTTGTTGGTGATGCCGACGATCGCCGCGCACTCGGCCAGCGTGAGATCCGACACGTCCTTGCCGAAATAGGTCTGCGCCGCGGTCTGCACGCCCCAGCAGCCCTCGCCGAAATAGACGGCGTTGAGATACCATTCGATGATCTCGCGCTTGTCATATTTCTTCTCGAGCTCGAGCGCGCCGAAGATCTCGGAGAGCTTGCGCTGTACGGTGACCTCGTTTTTGCCCGTCAGGTTTTTGATGAGCTGCTGCGTGATCGTGGAGCCGCCGTAGGAATCGGACATGCGTGCGAACATCTCCACGAAAGCGCCGGCGGTGCGATACCAGTCGACGCCCTTATGCTCATAAAAGCGCTTGTCTTCGATCGAAACAAGGGCCTTTTCCATGTACCAGGGGATCTTGTCATAATCCACCCAGATACGTTTTTCCTTTCCGGTGAGCGTCACGAGCTGCTTCCAGCCGCCCGTGGAATCGGTGTACCAGATGGTGCTCGACTCGCTGAGCTGATAGTCTTCAAGCGAGATGTCCAGCGTGGAGGTCAGGCAGCTTTTGACGTAGTAGGCGAAGATGCAGGCAAAGATCAGACCCGTCAGAACGAGGACCAGAAGGACGGAGCCGAAGACCTTGAGCACGGAGCTGAGCGTGACGGACACCGTGTCGATCGTGAGATCGGCGGCCTTGGCGGCCACCTCGCCGCTGTCGATTCGGCGCAGACTGCCGAGCAAAGCCTTCAGATCGAGCTTTCGGGAGCCTTCGGGGCGCTTTTTTTGTTTATGTTCCATCTATTGAAAACACCTCCCGTCGGACGAGGGTCGGACGTGTTGTCTGATGCAGAGATTTATCCATCTTATACTGAGGCTGTATTATATCACAGCTTGACGAAGAAAGGTAGCGTTTTTATGAATTTTTAAGGAAGGCGGGCAAAGCGGAAAGGACGGCGCATGCGCGCGGGCGGCCGCGGAGATATAATTTTACCCTTTTTGCGGCATACTCATAACAGAACAAAAAGCAAGGGGAGGGGACAGGATGAAAACGGCGGGAAGGATCCTGCTGCTGGTCGTCACGGCCGCGCTGGCGTTTTCTTCGGCCTGGGGCGCGATGCGGACGATCCGCAAAGCGGATGAGAGGATCCCCGCGGAGGTCTACGCACGCTATCAGGCCAAGAGCGGCCGAGCGCGGTATCTTCTGCGCGAGGAGGACGGTTTTGTCGCCGTGTACAGGAGCGGAGAAAACCGCCCGGAACGGCTGACGGACATCGAAACGCCGCTGCTGCGACGCGCCGACCGGGCGATGCTGGAAAAGGGGATCCCCGCGGAAGATCTCGGCGAGGTGCTCTCGCTGCTCGAAGATCTCGGCTCATGAGTGCGAAGGGCTTGATTTATCATCCGACGTAAGGTAAAATAGAAGCGCAGTATAAATCCAAGCATAGAGCGGAGGAGAAAGAAATGAGCGAAGAATACGGCGACAACTTTGTCACGATGGTCGACGAGAACGGCGAGGAATTCGTCCTGGAGCTGCTCGAGAGCATCGACTATAAGAACGCGACCTATACGGCCTTCCTGCCCGCGGATATGGACGAGAACGACCCGGACTACGGGCTTGTCCTGCTGCGCAACGCCGTTGACGAAAACGGCGACGAGGTTTACGACACCATCGACGACGAGGACGAGCTCAACGACGTCTACGAGCAGTTCATGCGCATCCTCTTCGACGACGAGGACGAGGAGTAATACCGCAGGGCGACGCGACATAGAATAAGATCAGAAAACTCCTGCTGTGCGCGTGCGTACCCGTGATCGGGACAAACACGGCCCATTAAACCCACATCATTTATAAGGGATGCCGATTTGAGTCTGCGGATTGCAGGCCTCCCGGCCCGCCGGGCCGGACGTTGGAAGCAGCGAAACAGAACTTAGGCGACCCACCTGCCCATTCGTGCAGGTTATAACTGGGCCGGCACGGCTCGAGCGGGAGTCTCCCACAGAGTTTTTCTCTGTGGGAGTTTTCATGCCCCTGTCCGCCGGACAGGGGCATGAAAATTTCCCGGAGCGCCTTTCGACGCTCCGGGAAGCCGGGTTCGTTAAGGAGTAAAAGCGTTGTGCAAAGCGCTTTTGATTCGGATCAGACGATGCCCTGAGCCATCATGGCCTCGGCCACCTTGAGGAAGCCGGCCACGTTCGCGCCGACCATCAGATCGCCGGGCTTGCCGCACTCGACGGAGGCGTCATAGCAGGCCTTGTAAATGTTCTTCATGATGCCGTGCAGCTTCTCGTCGACCTCGTCGAAGCTCCAGGACATGCGGATGGAGTTCTGGCTCATCTCAAGGCCGGAGGTGGCGACGCCGCCGGCGTTGGAAGCCTTGCCCGGGGAGTAGAGCAGGCCGTTCTTCTTGACGACCTCGATGGCCTCCGGGGTCAGCGGCATGTTCGCGCCTTCGAACACGGCCATGCAGCCGTTGTCGACCAGCGCCTGCGCGCCCTTCTCGTCCATCTCGTTCTGGCTGGCGCAGGGATGCGCGATGTCGCACTTGACGTTCCAGATGTTCTTGCAGCCCTCGTGATACTCGCTGCCGGGAACCTCGTCGGCATAGACGGAAATGCGGGCGCGTCTCTTCTGCTTGATCTCGAAGAGCTTGGGCAGATCAATGCCGTTGGGATCGTAGACGTAGCCCTGGGAGTCGGACATCGCGACGACCTTGCCGCCGAGCTGGTTGACCTTCTGCGCGCAGTACTGCGCCACGTTGCCGGAGCCGGAAACGACGACGATCTTGCCTTCGTAAGTGGTGTTCGCCAGATGCTTGAGCGCCTCTTCGGAGAAGTAGCACAGGCCGTAGCCGGTGGCCTGGGTGCGGGCGAGCGAGCCGCCGAAGGTCAGACCCTTGCCGGTGATGACGCCGCCCTCAAAGCGGTCGACGATGCGCTTGTACTGGCCGTACATATAGGCGACCTCGCGTCCGCCGACACCGATGTCGCCGGCCGGGGTATCGGTGAACTGGCCGATGTGACGGTAAAGCTCGGTCATAAAGCTCTGGCAGAAGCGCATGACTTCCTGCTCGGACTTGCCCTTCGGGTCAAAGTCGGAGCCGCCCTTGCCGCCGCCCATGGGAAGCGTGGTGAGGGAGTTCTTGAGGATCTGCTCGAAGCCGAGGAACTTCATGATCGAAAGGTTGACGGAGGGATGGAAACGCAGACCGCCTTTATAGGGGCCGATCGCGGAGTTGTACTGCACACGGTAGCCGCGGTTGACGTGGGTAACGCCGTTGTCGTCGACCCAGGGAACACGGAACTCTATCACGCGTTCGGGCTCGACAAAACGCTCCAGCAGGCCGGCCTTTTCCCATTCGGGGTGCTTGTCGACGACAAGCTCCAGGGACTCAAAGACCTCGCGCACGGCCTGCAGAAATTCGGGCTCGTGGCTGTCGCGCTTTTCGACCTCGGCGTATACGCGCTTGAGATATTCATTGGTAAGCATGGATTGACCTCCTTATTATTCGACCGTAGTCGTTGGCCTATCTTGGCTGATGATATTATAATCCAAGCGCTGAAAATAAACAAGGACTCTTGTATATTGAACAAGGTGTTTTTCGACTGAAAACAAAAAATTGTTAAAAAGCCATAAAAACAACTTGAAAAATTTGAGTAAATAGACTAATCTGAAAACGCTTGAAAAACAAAAAGAGAGGGAGAGCCCATGATCACGGAAAGAGATTTCTTCGGCTGGCGCAGCTATCTGATCGAAAACGAGCATTTTGCCCTGACGGTGACGGAGTACGGCGCGAGCGCGCTGAGCCTGCGGCGCGACGGCGTCGAGCTGCTGCTCGGCTTCGATTCGATCGACGGCTATGAGGCAAGCGGCGCCTTCATCGGCGGCATTGTCGGCCGCTGGGCAAACAGGATCGGCGGATCGTCCTTCGTGCTGAACGGAAAACGGTATGAGGTCTGCGCGAACGAAGGCAAAAACTGCCTGCACGGCGGAAACGAGGGAAGGGCCTGGAACAAGCGCCGCTGGAGCGGCGCGATCGAGGCGGAGGACCGCGTGAGCTTCACGCTGCTCTCGCCCGACGGAGACAACGGCTTCCCCGGCGCGCTGACGGCGCGCGTGAGCTATACGCTGCTGCCCGACCGGGTGAGGATCGATTTCTCCGGCGTGTCGGACGCCGACACCTATTTCTGCCCGACGTCGCATATCTACTTCTCTCTCGGGGAGGAGAACATCCTCGGCGCGCAGATGCAGATCAATTCCTCCGGCCATCTGGAGGTGGACGGCGGCCTGATCCCGACGGGCAGGATCCTGCCCGCGGAGGGAGGGTTCGATTTCTCCGCTCCGCGGACGATCGCGCGGGACTATGACGACTGCTTTGTGCTCTGCGGATCTCCGGCCTGTACGGTGCGGACGGAAAGGATCACGCTGAAGGTCTTTACGGACTATCCCGCGCTGCAGTTTTATACGGGGACTTATCTCGACTACGGCGTCGCGCCGAACGCGGGCTTTGCCGTCGAGCCGGAGTTTTTCCCCGACACCCCGAACCGCCCCGATTTCCCGAACGCGCTGCTCCGGGCGGGAGAGAAGTTCTCGAAGTATCTGGAATTCGTGTTTGAATAAGGAAATAAAAAGCTGCGGCCGGGACATCCCGGCCGCAGCTTTTTTCCATCGTAATCGCAGCGGATCCGGTTCCCGTCCGAAACGTCGGTGCGCAGCGGACGGCCCGGAAGATCGTAGCTAACGACGAAAACGAGACAAGGGAATGATGCTGTTGATTAGTCGTTCATTCCCTTGTCAGCCCTTTCTGTCGGTACGATGGAGAAGCGTCCTCTGTCCTACGCCCCACTGCTGCAACAATCATTTTCTACGCTTTTTTTGATAATATATTTAACATCAGCATAACAACCATCCAGAAAGCAATAAATACAAATGGCGTTATTCCTTGAAAAAACATTAGGAACCATGGCCTATGTATCACTTGGTAGGATGAATGGTCTGTGTTTTGCCGATAAATAGATGCATATTTCATATAGTAGTTTGCAATATCTGTTTTCCGTTGATCATCTTTGGGATAAAGACTGTTTTTCTTTTGAAGATAACTCCTGTAATCAGTATAACTTACAAACTCAACCAATTCTCCAGCCAAGAAAACATAGTAATTATGGCTTTGATCAAATAGGTAAACGTATTTGTTGTCTATAAATAGCTCACTTTCTCCCTTTGTTTTCATAAAAGCAAACGATTTTTTGTATTTTCCATTGCCATCATAGACATTAAGCACGCCTTTATCGCCGAACAACACATACAAACAGTCATCCTTAACACAATAGTCTGTTAATTGGCTCCAATAAAGTTTATTTCCAATGAAACAGTATAGCTTGCCTTTCTCAACCTCATTTCTCATTCTTAACGGCTGGACACCACTTTCAATTAACAAGATAACACATAGAATTAAGATGATAAATATCAAAGAAACATAGTATTTAATCTTCACTTTCGCGACTCCTTGAAACGCAAGAAAGAGTGTTTTCTTGCCAATGTGCCAATCTTCTTTTCTGCCGATCAAGACATTCATGCCCCAACAGATTCATCTGCAGGATGGCCTCCTGCACGCTCATGGGCTTGATCGAAAAGCGCTTGCTGCGCGCCAACAAACATTAGTCAAAATACTTATATGCTTTAATGGCCGGACGATCAGAAAAAATGCAATATTTGCAAAACTCAGTCATTCGCGCTTCCGTTTTACGTATGATAAGGAAGTGGTCTTGGTATCCGAAACATTCAGGAACGGAAAGGCTGCGTGTAAGAGCTCCACATTCTGAAATCATTAGAACGATATAATCATATGCTACGGACACTCCGACGCCTCGACGAATTTGGGAAATATATACTCTTTGAAAAGTGCTCCACGGAAAGTGCCTCTTATAAAGGGGGTATATCAGAGTTATCCCTTTCTCGTCAAGGATGTACTTTGAGTTGCACCACAAGCCCTCGCAAAACGCAACTATACTTGCAACTAATAACGGAACAACCAAGAGTAGAAAGCGGAGGCCATATACATCTCCTAAAAAAGCCCAATAGACTATCAGAAAGAATGCTCCTGAACAGAAGAAACACGAAAACAATATAATAACAAGGATGAATCTGTTAAACCAAACCATTAACAGATCATGGCTTTTTTTGTCTGTCCCATGTACATATTTCAAAAACACATAGCCTCCATTTGATGATACACTCTGAAGAATCCAGATCCCTTTGAAGACCTGGGTCTTGTAGAATCAACGCTGTTGTTGCTTGCAGTGTTATTAAACTTTTTGTCCCACCATCCCGTATATGCGGATGGCACTTCTGATTGTTGTATTAAATAATCGCACCCCAAATCAACAAATCGTATATATAAATTGATGCGGCTTCAGTTACACCGTATCGTATTGCTTCATATTGAATTCACCGTCTTTTATTATTTTACCGGGAGAACAAAGGGCGTAAGAAACAGACGCTCTTTTTCATATCCTAAAAAAAGAATAACACAATCATTCGCAGATGACAACTCGCCGGGAATAAAAAACTGCGTCCGGGATCCCGGCCGCAGTCGTTCTTTCAAATTGCTTATTCGTCCTGCCCGTCGTCGCAGATCAGGCCGTAACCGCCGTTCTTGCGCTCGTACACGACCGAGATCGCATCCTCGGCGTCCATGTTGCGGAAGACGAAGAACTCATGCCCCAACAGATTCATCTGCAGGATGGCCTCCTGCACGCTCATGGGCTTGATCGAAAAGCGCTTGCTGCGCACCACCTTGAATTCCTCTTTCTCGTCCTCCTCGGCGGGAACAAATGCAGGTACGGCATCACGCTCCAGTGCACCCTCGCGAAGCCGCTTCTCGAGGCGTGTCTTGTTCCGGCGGATCTGCCGCTCGATCGCGGCGACGCCGGAATCGACGGACGCGTACATGTCGTTGGTAAGTTCGCTTGCTCTGTAATACAGTCCGTTGTTGTGGATGGTGATCTCGGCGCGGAAGCGGCCGCGCTCGATCGAGAAGGTGACGAAAGCTTCGGCCTCGTTTCTGAAAAAGCGGTCGAGCTTGCCGATCTTCTTGACGGCATAGGCGCGCAGATCCTCGGAAGAATCCATCTTTTTCTCGGCAAAAGTGAACTTCATGCTGCCATTCCTCCTGTATATCGCGGCGCGGGCGGAGAGAACTCCGGGACGCCGCTGCTGAATTCGGAGGGGACCGCCGCCACGGAAGCGGCGGGGCTCCGTATCAACAGTATAGCACTTCCGCGCGCCGAATAAAAGAGTTCTTTTTCCGCGGAAGCGGAATATCGTCAGAACTTACCGTTTTGGCCGCGTTTTTTTGGCTAATCATACAAAAAAGAAAGGACCTTGCGGCCCTTTCTTTTTTTGCGTATCACGGCCTGTTCTCGTATTCGTCGAGCATTTTCAGAAACAGGGAAGCCTCGGCGTCCGAGGGCATGTGCAGGCCCGTGCGGGGCGAGACGGAAAAGGCCTCGACCGCGGGGCCGTCCATGAGACAGCTGCGCTTGAACTGCTGCGTGAACAGGCGCCTGCAGTAGCTGCGCAGCCACTTGACAAGCTCCGCGTCGGAGAATTCGTCGCCGTAGGCGGCCTTCGCCAGACGTATGGTCTTGACCGGATCGAAGCCGCAGATCAGAAGCTTGTGCGTGAAGAAGTCCTGCAGGCTGTAAGAGCCGACGGAATCCTCGCTCTTCTGCTCAATGAGGTCGTCGTGGATCGGCAGCAGCTCCGGCGTGACGGGACAGTCGAGCACGTCGTAGAGCGCGGCCTTGAGGATCTCGTCTGCGCTTCCGGCGGCGATGTGGGCCACGGCGGCGCGCACCTGGGTCTTGGTCAGACCGAGGTTCACGTCGTACATGCTCGTATGGTCGCCGTTGTAAGTGCACCAGCCGTCGATATACTCGCTCAGGTCCTCGGTGCCGACGTCAAGGCCGTTGCACTTGTTGGCGATGTCCATGAGTACCTGCGTGCGTTCGCGCGCCTGCGCGTTTTCAAAGGCGACGGAGTAATCGTCGCGGGCGTGACCGATGTCGTCGAAGTGCTGGTAGACGCTTTGGGAGATGTCGATCACGCGCACCTCGGCGCCGATCTGCTCGGCGACGACGACGGCGTTGGATTTCGTGCGGCTGGAGGTGCCGAAGCAGGGCATCGTGCAGGCGATCACGTTCGTCGAGGGCAGACCCATGCGCTTGACGGCCATTGAGCTCACCAGCACGGCGAGCGTCGAGTCGACGCCGCCGGAGATGCCGACGACGCAGTGGTCGAGATGGGCGTACTCCATGCGCTTGATAAGGCCGGATACCTGGATGTCGAGCATGCGCTCGCAGTATTTTGCCAGTGCCTTCTCACCCTCGGGCAGATGCGGATGCTTGCGGAAGGGACGGGTGAGAACGGTATCTGTCAGCTCTCCGCCCCAGGTCTCGATGAACAGCTCTTCTCCGGGAAGATCGAAGCCGCCGTTCGCGCGGCGCAGGTTGGAAAGATACTGCACGTCGATCTCGCTGACGGCCATGCTGCCGGCGCCCTCGCTCACGGCGAGCAGCTCGCCGTTTTCGGCGGCGAGACACAGCCCCGAATAGCTGTTGTCGGTCGTGCTCTCGCCGCGTCCGGGGGCGGCAAGCAGCAGCGAGCAGCACAGACGCTTCGAGAGCGCGCGGATCTCGGCCGTCCGCTCCTCGTCGGAAAAAACGGTCTGCGGGAAGGAGGCCATCTGAACAACGAGCGTCGCGCCCTCGAGCGCATAGGCGCAGGCGGGGGAGAGCGGCTCGTCCAGATCGGCGCCGAGCTCGACGGCGACGGAGAGCTCTCCGAGAGAGGCGTGGGTGAAGAGCGTGTTCGCGCAGATGCAGCTCTCATAAGGACCGACGGACACGAGATCACCGTCGCCTTCATATTCGGCAAAGGCGCTGCCGCCTGCGTTCTCGCGGGGGACAAGGCCAAGCAGTTCACCGCCGCAGACAACGGCTGCAACGCTCAGAAGCCTGGCGCCGAAGGCGTAAGGCAGACCGACAAAGATCAGCATGTCTGTGCCTTCGCTCGCGCGGATCACGCGTTCGAGCGCGCGCAGCGCGCCGTTGAGGATGACACGGTGCCGGATCAGATCGCCGCAGGTGACGCCGGTGAGCGTCAGCTCGGGGAACACGAGCACCTTGACGCCGAGAGCTTCGGCCTTTTCGATCGTTTCGATCACGCGATCGGCATTGTAATCGCAGTCCGCCACGCGGATCACGGGCGAGGCCGCGGCGACTTTAACAAAACCATCCTTCATCTTGCCGTACTCCTCTTAGAACTTGATCCTCTCGGCGATATAGCTCTTGACTTCGCTGATGGGGATGCGGACCTGCTCCATGCTGTCGCGGTCGCGGACCGTGACGCAGTGATCGGCCTCGTCGGTCTCGGTGCCGACGGTGTTGAAGTCAAAGGTGATGCAGAACGGCGTGCCGATCTCGTCCTCACGGCGGTAACGCTTGCCGATCGAGCCGGTCTCGTCGTAATCGCACATGAATTCCTTTGAAAGCTCGCGATAAAGCTCCATCGCGGGGCCGGTCAGGATCTCCTTCTTCGACAGCGGCAGGATCGCGCACTTGTACGGCGCGAGCGCCGGGTGAAGGTGCAGAACGGTGCGGATATCGTCGTTGCCCTTTTTGTCCTGCCCCACGACCTGCTCGTCATAGGCCTCGCACAGGAAGGCCAGCGCCACGCGGTCGCAGCCGAGCGAGGGCTCGATGACGTAAGGGATATAGTGCTCGTTCGTGTCCTGGTCGAAATAGCTCAGATCCTTGCCGGACGCCTCCTGATGGCGGCCGAGGTCATAGTCCGTGCGGTCGGCGATGCCCCAGAGCTCGCCCCAGTCGGTGAAGGGGAAGGCGTATTCGATATCTGTCGTCGCGCGGGAGTAGAAGGCCAGCTCGGCCTTCTCGTGGTCGCGCAGGCGCAGATGCTTCTCGGAGATGCCGAGAGAGAGCAGCCAGTTCCTGCAGAAGTCCTTCCAGTAGGCAAACCACTCGAGGTCCGTGCCGGGCTTGCAGAAGAACTCGCATTCCATCTGCTCAAACTCACGCGTGCGGAAGGTGAAGTTGCCCGGGGTGATCTCGTTGCGGAAGGCCTTGCCCACCTGGCAGACGCCGAAGGGCAGCTTCCTTCTGGTCGTGCGCTGGATATTGGCGAAGTTTACGAAAATGCCCTGCGCGGTCTCCGGACGGAGATAACACACGGAGGAGGAGTCTTCTGTCACGCCGATGGCGGTCTTGAACATAAGGTTGAACTTGCGGATCGGCGTGAAATTGTGCTTTCCGCACACGGGGCAGACGATATCCTCATGCGATGCGATAAAGGCGTCCATTTCGTCGAAGGTCATCGCGTCGACGTTGACTTCGCCGTGCTCGTCGCCGATGAGCTTGTCGGCGCGGTGACGGGCCTTGCAGCTGCGGCAGTCAAGCAGGGGGTCGGAGAAGCCGGCCACGTGCCCGGTCGTCACCCAGGTCTGGGGGTTCATCAGGATCGCCGCGTCGAGACCGACGTTGTAGGGGCTTTCCTGAACGAATTTTTTCAGCCAGGCCTTTTTCACGTTGTTCTTGAACTCGACGCCCAGCGGGCCGTAGTCCCAGGAGTTGGCGAGACCGCCGTAGATCTCGCTGCCGGCGTAGACGAAGCCGCGGTTTTTGCAAAGGGCTACGATCTTGTCCATCGTTTTTTCATTGTGTTCCATGTTTTTCTTCCTTTCCCGCGGCTGGCTGCCGCAGAGATTTATTAGCTGACAAAATCATAATATATCAGATTCTCCCCGCTACTTCAACAAAAAAGTCGTGTTAAGAACGCTGAATTCCGCCCGGCAGCAAAATAATTCTTAAAAAAACAAAAAAAGGCAAAAAAAGTGTTAACATAATGCGCTCTCTGGTGTATAATAACACGGTAAAATCCACAAACAGAGAGTAAGGATGATCAGAACAGGATGAAGGCGGAAGTGAAGACAAAGAAAAAAGCCTCCCCGCAGGATATCGAGATAAAAAGAGCATACCGGAAGAAACGGGCCGCCATCATCACGGCGATCACGGTGATTTATCTCGTGATCGTGGCGGCGGCCGCCGTGATCATAGACGACAGGCACATCGAGATCACGGTCTTCGGCGACGCCGAGCAGCTTGCCGAGGCGGGCGAGAGCTACGTCGACCCCGGGGCTGAGGCCTTCTTTACAGGCAATCTCTTCGGCAGAACGAAGAGCCCCGTGGAGCTCCGCACGGAGAGCGACGTCGATACGTCCAGGCTGGGCGACTATACGGTGAAGTACAGCGCCGAGGCCTACGGGCGCAGCGCCGAAAGCTATCGCCGCGTGCATGTGCGCGATACGACGCCGCCCGTTATCTCGCTCAACCACGAGCAGGACTATCTTGCCAGCTGGCTCGTCGGCTACAAGGAAGAGGGCTTCACCGCGACGGACAGCTTTGACGGCGATCTGACGGACAAGGTCATTCGCACCGAGACGGGCGACGCGGTCTATTACAGCGTCACCGACGCCGCCGGCAACGAATGCAGCGTCGAACGCGTGATCGAGTACGGCATCTCCGAACCGATGATTCGCCTGGTGGGCGGGGAAGAGGTGGACATCGGCGCTTCCTTCACCTTTGAGGATCCCGGCTTCGAAGCCACGGACGAGAGCGGAAACGATCTGACAAGCTACGTCCAGGTAAGCGGCGAGGTCATTCCTTATCAGATCGGAAGCTATGAGCTGAACTATTATATCATGAACGAGCAGGGCGAGACCGCGACCGCGCACCGCACGGTCAACATCGTACCGCAGCCGGCAGAGGAGGCGGAGCTTCCCGAGGGAAAGACGATCTATCTGACCTTCGACGACGGCCCGGGGCCCTATACCGGCAAGCTGCTCGACATTCTGGCGCGCTACGGCGTGAAGGCGACCTTCTTCGTGACGGATCAGTTCCCCGAATATGAGGATATGATCGGCCGCGCCTACCGCGAGGGCCATGCCATCGGCGTACACACCTACACGCACGAATTCTGGCAGGTCTACGCGAGCGATCAGGCCTTCTTCGACGACTTCCTTGCAACGGAGGATCTGATCTACCGCCAGACCGGCGAGTATTCAAAGATCTTCCGCTTCCCGGGAGGAACGGGGAACACCGTCAGCCGGAACTACAATTACGGCATCATGTCCCGCATGGCGCAGACCATGACCGACATGGGCTACGTCTACTTTGACTGGAACGTGACCAGCGGCGACGCCGGCGAGACCACCTCCACCTACAAGGTGATCGAAAACGTGACGGCGGGCTGTAGCGAGAACACCATCAATATCGTGCTCCAGCACGATATCAAGGATTTCAGCGTCGACGCGGTCGCGAGCATCATCACCTGGGGCCGCAATCACGGCTATACCTTCCGCACGCTCGACACGGGCAGCTGCCGGGTGCGTCAGGACCCGGCGAACTGAAACGCGAAGAGGATTGACAATACGGCGGCGCAGGTTATATCATGAAAGCAGCGCTTCGTGATATCCCTGCGCTGCTTTTGTATGAAAAGACACTGTTTTTCAAGGATAAGGAGAAACGACATGATCCTTGCCATCGACGTGGGAAACACCAACATCGTGCTCGGCTGCATCGACGAGGGAGAGATCGTCAGCGTCGTCCGCATCCATACGGACACGCGTGAGACCGAGGCGGAATACACGATCAAGCTCAAGGAGATCATCTATGCCTACGGCATGGCTCTCAAGGCCATCGACGGCGTGATCCTCTCCTCCGTCGTCCCGCCGGTGACCGAGTCGATCCGCCGCGCGGTCCGTCAGCTGACGGGCTTCGAGTGCATGGTTGTCGGCCCGGGCATCAAGACGGGAATGAACATACGCATCGACGACCCCGGCACCGTGGCCGGCGATCTCATCGTCGGCGGCGTGGCCGCCATGCAGTTTTACGGCACGCCCGCGATCGTGCTCGATCTCGGCACGGCGACGACCGCCACGGTCATCGATGAAAACGGCTGCTTCCGCGGCGGGGCGATCATGCCGGGCGTCAAGCTCTCCTACGGCGCGTTGGCGGCGGGGACGAGCCTGCTGCCGGAGATCTCCATCACGCCGCCGAAAAAATGCATCGCCACCAACACGGTGGACTGCATGCGCGCCGGCGCCGTGTTCGGCACTGCGGCCATGATCGACGGGCTGATCGACCGTATGGAGGCCGAGCTCGGCACGCCCTGCAAGCTCGTGGCGACCGGCGGTCTTGCCTCCAGTATCGTGTCCTGCTGCCGACACGAGATCGTCTGCGACGACGATCTGCTCTTGAAGGGCATGTGGTATCTCTACGAGAAAAACAAATAATAAAACGCCTGAGCCCGTCGGGCTCAGGCGCGTTTTCAAAGGATGGGCTCAGTCGGCGTTCCAGGCGCGGATCTGCTCGCGCAGCCAGTTCGCCCATTCGTCGATCCCCTCGCCGGTTCTGGCGGAGATCGGGATGATCTTCATGTTGGGGTTGAGGCGCCGCACGTATTTCTCGCAGGCCGCGAGATCGAAGTCAAAGTAGGGGAGTACGTCGATCTTGTTGATCAGCAGCACGTCGCAGATCGAGAACATCAGCGGGTACTTCAGCGGCTTGTCGTCGCCCTCCGGGACGGAGAGGATCATCGCGTTCTTCGACGAGCCGGTGTCGAATTCGGCCGGGCAGACGAGGTTGCCGATGTTTTCAAGGATGGCGAAGTCCACGTCGTTCACGCCCAGGCCCTCGAGCCCCTGACGGGTCATGCCCGCGTCGAGGTGGCACATGCCGCCGGTATGAAGCTGGATGACCTTGGCCCCGGTCTTTTCGATGGTCGCGGCGTCGACGTCCGAGTCGATGTCGGCCTCCATGACGCCGATACGGAACTCGTCCTTCAGCGCGGCGATGGTCCGGCGGAGCGTGGTGGTTTTGCCGCTGCCGGGGGAGCTCATCAGGTTGAGCAAAAAGACCTTGTCTCTTTTCAGCTCCGCGCGGAGCTGATCCGCCGCGCGGTCGTTGCTTTCAAAAACGCTTTGCTTGATCTCCAGTACACGGAAGCCTTCCATGGCGATCCCTCCAAGATGAGTTTTTTATAACAACCTGCATCTTATCACGCTTCGGCTTTTTTTTCAAGATAAGGAAGAGAGAATGAAATACAAAGCGATCTTGTTCGATATGGACGGCACGGTGCTCGACACGCTGCGCGATCTCAACGCCGCGGCGAACCGCGCGCTCGCGGAGTTCGGTTTTGCGCCGATGAGTCTCGAAGAGACGCGGCGCAGGATCGGGAACGGCTCGCGTCGCCTGCTGGAGCTTTCCGTGCCTGCGGGCACGTCTGAGGAGACGATAGACAGGCTTCTCGCCTGGTATCTGCCGTATTACAACGCCCATGCCAACGACTCGACCGCGCCTTACCCCGGCGTCACGGAGCTTCTCGCGGCGCTGCGGGAGGCGGGCCGTCCGCTTGCGGTCGTGTCCAATAAGCCGGACCGGACGGTGAAGGAGCTTGCCGCGATACACTTCCCGGATCTGCTTGAGATCGCCGTGGGCGAGAACGAAGCGGGCGGCGTGCGCCGCAAGCCCTGGCCGGATACGCTCCTCACAGCGGCGGAGGCGCTGCATGTCGAAGCGGGCGACTGTCTGTACGTGGGCGACTCGGAGGTGGACGTGCTGACGGCGGCGCGCGCGGGGATGGACTGCGCCTCGGTGCTATGGGGCTTCCGAAGCCGCGAAGAACTCGAAGCCGCCGGCGCGGAGATGCTTTTCAGCACGCCGCAGGAGCTGAACGGTTTCCTTTTGAATTCCGAAAACTGAAAGTTTACATACAAAAGCGACAGGACGGGCGTCGGCCCGTCCTGTCGCTTCATCCTTTACAGGGGCTGCTTTTTGATCTGCGCCCAGCGGCGCGGGTATTTCGGCGGCGTGTCAGCCTTCTTGCGGATCAGGATCGCGCTGTGGCGGATCTCCGTGCCGGGGATCCGGTAGTCCTCTTCCGCCTCGATCTCGCCCCCGAGGAGACGGACGGCATTTTTCGCCTCGCGAAGCTCCCCGGCGTGATCCGGGCCCTTCATGGCAATAAAGAGACCGCCCGTTTTGACCAGCGGCAGGCAGAGCTCGCAGAGCACGTTCAGCCGCGCGACAGCGCGGGAGACGGCATAGTCGAAGGCGCCTCGCCAGGCCTTTGGCGCCTCCTCGGCGCGCGTGTGCACGCAGGCGACGTCCTCCAGACCGAGCGCCTCGCAGGTCTCCTTCAGAAAGCCGATGCGCTTGTCAAGACTGTCGAGCAGCACGAGCGACAGATCGGGCCGGGCGATCTTCAGCGCAAGACCGGGGAAACCGGCTCCCGTGCCGACGTCGATCACACGCGCGCCGCGGAAGTCCGCCAGCGTCAGCAGCGCGGCACTGTCTAAAAAATGCAGCCGCGCGACCTCGTCCTCGCCCTCGATGGCGGTGAGGTTCATGACCTTGTTCGTCTCCTCCAGCATGTCCGCATAGAGCCGATAGCGCCGCAGCGCCGTCTCGTCGAGCGGGAGGGACAGCTCCCCAAAGCCGGAACGCAGGATCTCTTCGAGCATGTCTTACTCCGTCTGTTCGAGCGAGAGCCTGAGCGCCTTCGCAAGCTGATCCGGACAGGAGGTGGCCTTGCGGCCGCAGCGGACGCCCTCGAGACGGCGGATGACCTCTTCGACCTCCATCCCCTCGATCAGCTTCGCAATGCCCTTGAGATTGCCGTCGCAGCCGCCCATGACGGAGAAGCTTTTTACCTTGCCGTCCTCGGTCTCGATCTCCATGAGCTGGGAGCAGACGCCCCTCGGTCTGTAGGTGAATTTCATTTTTCTCTCTCCTTGTGTGTTTTTTTGCATGATACCACCCTCCGCGCTTTTTCGTCAAGACGCGCGCGGCATATCCGGCGGCGGCGCGCGCATACGATGTTGAGAAAGGCAGGGGAGAGGAATGTTGAGCGATGGGAAAAAACTGGCGCTGATCGGCGCGGCCGTCCTGCTGGTCTATACGCTCGGCTGCGGCCGGGAGAAGGATCAGCCGGCATACACGTTGTCTGAGAGCGCCGCCGCTTCTCCGGCCGTGACGGAGACGAGCCCGCCGCAGGAGACGTACTCGACCGCGCTCATCCGCGCGCCGGCCTCCGCTGCCGCGGCGGAGGAGGAGAGCTTTTTCGCCCCATCCCGGGCCGAGATGGCCGTGGCGATGACCATCGGCGGCTCGGCGATGCTCCGGAACGAGACGGATTACGCCATCGACGCCGACGCCGTTGCGCAGAGCGGTACGTCGATACGGCTCGCCCGGGAAGGGCCGCAGATCCTGATCATCCATACGCACTCCTCCGAGGCCTACACGCCCGCGGGGCTCGACCGTTACGAGCCGAGCGACAACACGCGGACGGAGGATCTCGAGCACAACATCATCCGCGTGGGAGACGAGCTGACAAGGCTTTTCGAGCAGGCGGGGCTTCGGGTGATACACGATCGCGGCGTTTACGACTATCCCAGCTATACCGGCTCCTACGGGCGCTCCGGCGCCGCGGTGGAACAGTATCTGCGCGACTACCCGGGCATCTCCGTCGTACTGGACGTCCACCGCGACGCGCTCGGAACGGACGACGTGATCTATAAAACGGTCGCGGAGGAAAACGGGACCTGCGCCAGCCAGGCCATGCTGCTCGTCGGGACGGACGAGAGCGGGCTGGAGCACCCGCGCTGGCGGGAAAACCTGTCGTTGGCGCTGTATCTGCAGCGGGCGATCTTTCAGACCTATCCGACGCTGATGAGACCCGTTGCGCTCGTGCCGCAGCGCTATAACCAGCATTTATGCCCCGGCATGCTGATCCTGGAGGTCGGCAGCAGCGGGAACACGCTGCAGGAGGCCCTTGCGGCGATCCGGCTCTTCGCCGCGGCGGCCGCGCCTGCGCTGCTTGCGCTGGCGGAGTGAGGAGCGGGTTTATCGGATAATTCACTTTACAAAAATAGCGCCTCATGCTATATTGAAATCACGATCAACCCGATCAAATTTATCATGTACAAAGGAGAGAACCACCTATGAAGAAATGGGTCTGCCCCGTTTGCGGTTATGTCCACGAGGGCGATACGCCCCCCGAAAGATGCCCCGTCTGCAAGGTGCCCGGCGAGCGCTTCACGCTCCAGGCCGAGGAGCTGAGCTGGGCCGCCGAGCATGTCCTGGGCGTCGGCAAGGTCTTCGGCGACGACGTGCCGGAGGACGTGAAGGAGACGATCATCTCCGGTCTGCGCGCCAACTTCGAGGGCGAGTGCAGCGAGGTCGGCATGTATCTGGCGATGGCCCGCGTGGCCTATCGCGAGGGCTATCCCGAGATCGGCGCCTACTGGGAAAAGGCCGGTCTTGAGGAGGCCGAGCACGCCGCCAAGTTTGCCGAGCTCCTCGGCGAGGTGCTGACCGACAGCACCAAGAAGAACCTCGCCATGCGCGTCGACGCCGAGAACGGCGCCACCGCCGGCAAGTTCGAGCTGGCCAAGCTCGCCAAGAAGTACAACCTCGACGCGATCCACGACACCGTGCACGAGATGGCCCGCGACGAGGCCCGCCACGGAAAAGCTTTCAAGGGGCTGCTGGAAAGGTACTTCGGCTGAGCCGCGTTTTGAAAGGAGCGTGAGGCAATGGCCTCATTTTACGGCTTTCTCGGCAAGATCTTCGTTGGATTTTTTGCCGTCGTTGCCGCGCTGGGGAGCGTCGGACTGTGGCAGATCAAGCGGAAAAACGCCCGAAAGGATCCCTCCGACAGAGAGGAAGAGGAAGGCGTTCTGTCACAGCGAATCGTGGACAACGTCTTCGATCTGAAGGACGGTCTCAACCGCGCCCGCTACATGGACCGCGACGGCGAATAAGCCCTCGCCCGATCAAAATACGGAGGCACACGCATGCAATACACCCGTTTTGACGACACGATCGTCGCACGCATCGACCGCGGCGAGGAGATCCTGGAACAGCTCAAGGTGATCGCGCTGCGCGAAAAAGTGAGCCTTGCGCAGGTAAGGGCGCTCGGCGCGGTGGGCGATTTCACCGTGGGCGTTCTCTATACCGCGGAAAAGCAGTACCATGCGAACAGCTTCTCCGGCGACTGGGAGATCGTATCCCTCGTCGGCAATATCACGCAGATGAACGGCGAGTATTACGCCCATCTGCACATGAGCGCCGCCGGGGTCGACGGCGCAGTGGTAGGCGGACATCTCAACCGCGCCGTGGTCAGCGCGACCTGTGAGATGTTCATCACCGTTCTGGACGGAACGGTGGAGAGACGTTTTGACAGCGAGACCGGATTAAATCTTTTTGAATTCATCTGAAAAGGAGGAGCAGCCCCATGAAGTATGTCTGCAATATGTGCGGCTGGGTCTACGACGAGGACGAGACCGGCGTGAAGTGGGAAGACCTTCCCGATGACTTCGCCTGCGAGCTCTGCGGCGTCGGCAAGGAAGATTTCAGCCCCGAGGAATGATCAAAAACCCGTAAAAAGAAGGCGGAAGCGCTTGCTTCCGCCTTCTTTCCGTCTGAAAAGCGGGGGATGGGAGGTTTTTTATTACAAAAGAAAGAAATAACGGTAAAATAAAAAAAGCGTGGCATAATCCCAAAGCCTGTGCTATACTATCGAATGGGATTATGGAAACAAAATTATGTAAAACCTGCTGCCGTCGAAGCGGCCGCAGTTCAGAAAGGCAGGAATTGCTATGGAGAAAAAGGCTAAAAAAGCGCGCGGCTTTTACGTGGAAAAGGGCAGCTTCTTCGCCCACGCGGCCGTGACGATCCTGGTGCTTTCCATCGTGGCCCGTCTGCTGGGGACGCTGAACCTCTGGAGCGGGGACCTGACCCAACTGCTGGTACATGTGGCGCTGCCCGTCGGCAGCGCGCTGCTGTTCATCCTGTTTATCCTGCTGCTGGGCCGGGTGGCCCTCTGGACCACGATCCTGCCGATCCTGGGCGGCGCGGCCTTCTTTATCCTTTCGATCTTTGACAGCGGCTTCGGCTGGCCCCTGTTCATCTGCATCGCGCTTGCTTTTCTGGCGGCCTTTCTCTACACCGCTACGCTCACGGGCATGATCCGCAGCAAGTGGCTGATCGTGTTCGTTTTCGCGCTGATCTTCGCCTATCAGATCGTTTTCCGCGCGATGCCCGTTTTCCGCGACACGCAGAACCCCGTCAGCTTTGTCGACGGCATGCTGCTTCTCTCGTCTCTGGGGATGGTCTTTGCCATGTTCTGCGCCTCGCTTGCCCTGCGCCGCAGGAAGAAAGTCAAGACCGAGCAGCCCGCCGAGACCGCGTCGCCGGATCCCGCGAAGCCGGAGGAGCCTGCCGTCGCGGAAGCCCCTTCGGGCGAACCCGAAAAAGAGAGCGGCATGAGCGTGGACGAGATCCTGTCTGCCGAGGCGGAGCGGCGCGCGCCGGATCCCGCGTCAGACGCGCCCGCGGCCGAGACCGCGGCGGAGGAGATCGCCTCTGCGGCCATTGAGGAGAGCAGCCGGGAGTAATCACTTTGAAGGGACAGACCCTTCCAAACGGGTACAACTATGAAAGATACGGGAAGAACGGCCTCTTCCAAAGCCTTTACCGGCAAGCATGAAAACCTCTCTGCCACGGGACGGCAGTCGTCCTATACGGGCCGCCAGAAGTCTCCGACGGGGAAGCAGGCGTCCTATACGGGGCGGCAGAAGTCTCCGACGGGGAAGCAGGCGTCCTATACGGGGCGGCAGAAGTCCCCGACGGGAAAGCAGCCTTCCTTTACGGCGCGGCAGACCTCGTACACGGCACAGCAGGCTTCCTACACGGCGCGGCAGGCCGCCGCGGCGAAACAGCTTTCGGAAACGGCAAGGCTGAGGGCCATCGAACAAAAAAAGAAAAGAAATCAGAAGCGGACGCTCTACATCGTTTTCACGACGCTGGCAGCCGCCATGATCATCGTCGCGGCCTTTATTTTGAAGGGCGCCGCCGAGCAGCGCAGCTACAACACCTATTACGGAAATGCGCTGCAGGACTATTACAACGGTGATTACGACAGCGCGCTCGCCAGCCTGCGCCGTGCCTCCGCCATCGCGGAGACGGAAGAGTGCAGCATGCTGATGGTCGACTGCTACGACAGGCAGGAGAACTATCCAAAGGCGCTGGAGCTGCTTGAAAAGATGTACAAGCAGGACAAGACGAACACTGTCGTTTCCGCGCGCATCGCCGAGATCAAGCTGAAGGTCAGCGAAAAACGGAACGCGTCGCTCATCACGGTCGCCGGCAGACAGTACGAAGAGTGGACGAGCTCGCTCTCTCTGAAAAACACACCGCTGGGCGACGGCGTTCTGAACGACGTGGTCAAGCTGTATTCGCTTACATCGCTCACACTCTCGGGCGACAGCCTGACGGATATTTCGCCGCTCTCCGCTCTGGGCGGGCTTGTGTTCCTCGATCTGTCGAACAATTCCGTTTCCGACCTGCTGCCTCTCGCCGGCCTGCGTGAGCTGAAAACGCTTTATCTCGATAACAATCCGATCACGGACTTTTCGCCGCTCTACAGCATCCCGCAGCTGGAGATGCTCTCGATCCGCGGGATAGGGATCACCAAGGATCAGCTTCGCGAGCTCTCCGAGGCACTGCCGAACTGCAAGATCCACAGCGAGACCGCCGACGAGACCGTCAGCGAGGTCACGGTTGGCGCGCTGTCGTTCCGAACGGATGCGGAGGAGCTTGACCTGAGCAACATGGGCATCACGGATCTTTCTCCGCTCACGGTCTGCAAGGGGCTGAAAAAACTGGATATCACAGGAAACGGCGTGTCCGACCTCACGCCCCTGATGGACCTGCAGGAGCTTGAATGGCTGTCCATCAAGGACAATGTCGTTACGGATCTGCGTCCGTTGATGGGCATGCGCTCGCTGCGGTATATCAACGCAGAGGGGAACGGGATCACCGGCACGGCGGCTTTGGCCGCGCTGACGGATCTCAACGAGCTGTATCTGGCCTTCAATCCGATCGAGGACCTCTCGGGGCTGAGCGGCCTCGTCAATCTGCGCAGGCTCGGCCTTGAAAACACGGGACTGACCGACGAGGGTCTTGCCGCGCTCTGGTCCATGGACAGTCTGGACGTGCTGCTGATTTACGACAACCCCGCTCTCACCGGCGAAGCGGTCGATTCACTCAAGGCGCGGCTGCGCGGCTGCTCGATCAAACACTCCGACCTGGTCTACTATGTGGAGGTCTGCGGCGAGAGCGTAAAAGAGGATACGACGGAGCTGGAGCTCTTCGGGCGCGGGATCAGCGACATCAGCCAGATCCCAAGGCTCAAGCAGCTTGAAAAGCTCGATCTCGGCGCCAACGAGATCGAAAACATCTATCCCTTCCAGTACATGAGCGCCCCGCTGCGCGAGCTGAGGATAGCCAACAACAAGATATCGGACGGCTCGGCGCTGATGTACCTCACCTCGCTTGAGCTGTTGGACATCTCGGGGAATAATCTCTCCTCCCTTACGCCGCTGATGCATCTCAGCTCGCTTCGTTGGCTGAAGCTCTCGGGCAATCCGCTCGACGGCGGGCAGATCACCGAGCTGCGCGAGGCGCTGCCGGACTGCGAAATCATCTTCGAGGGCTGAACGGATCAAAAAGAAAAAACGCTTTTGGCAAGACGCCAAAAGCGTTTTTGTTATTTCCAGCTCATTTGGTCCCGGAGGAGCCGAAGCCGCCCTCGCCGCGTGTGCTGTCGGCCAGAAAGGATGCCTCGACGAAACGCGCGCTCAGAACGGGGGAGATGACCATCTGCGCGATGCGCATGCCGGCTGTGATCTCAAAATCCTCCTCGCCGTGGTTGATCAGGATCACCTTGACCTCTCCGCGGTATCCTGCGTCTATCGTGCCCGGCGCGTTCAGCACGGTCACGCCGTGTTTGGCGGCCAGCCCGCTGCGCGGGCGCACCTGCGCCTCATAGCCCTCCGGCAGCTCGATGGACAGCGCGGTCGGAACGCATCCGAAGCCGTGGGTTTTCAGCGTACAGGCCTCGGAGGCATAGAGATCGAAGCCCGCGTCGTCCTCGTGTGCCTTCTGCGGAATATGCGCTCCCTCACGCAGAGGGATGTATTTGATCTCGATCATGTCCGACGCCTCCTTTTTTTCGATTATAGCCCATCGCGCCGCATTGTTCAAGATGCGGGAGGGGCATTTCGTTTCGCTCGAATTCTTAATTTCTTCTCTCAGGGATGACAAATATTGGATATTGTGCTATGATCGCCCCGGCGACACTTCAGATTGCTACAGATGGAAAGGATATGACCATGCAGGATTACATCATTGCGACGTCCTCGACCGCCGACCTGACGAGGACCTATCTGGAAGAGCATCAGATCCCCTTTGTCTCCTATACCTACACGGTCGGCGATCAGCTGTTTGAGGACGACTGCCGGGAGGAGACCCGCGACAGGGTATACAAAGGCATGCGCGCGGGCGACAGGCTGAAAACCTCGATGATCAACGAATTCATTTACTGCGATTTCTTCCGTTCACTGCTGGAGAAGGGAAAGGACGTTATTTTCCTTGATATGTCGCAGAAGATGTCCGTCTCGTACGAGAAGTCCCGACTCGCCGAGGAAATGATCAGAAGTGAATTCCCTGACCGCCGCCTGTACGTCATGGACACGCGCTGCATCTCCGGCGGCCTGGGGCTGCTGGTCAAAAACATGGTCGCGCGCATGGAGCGGGGAATGAGCTTTGACGAGGTGATTGCCTGGGGCGAGCGGAACAAGCTGAAGATCGCGCACCGCTTCACCGTGGACGATCTGAACTATCTCAAGGCGGGCGGCCGCGTGTCGAACTCCGCCGCGCTGGTGGGTTCGCTGCTGTCGGTAAAGCCGGTGCTGTATGTGCCGGACCGCGGGACGCTGGACGTCGCCAAAAAGGTACGCGGGCGCAAGGCGGCTCTGACCGAGATCCTGCGCGGCGTGAAGGACGACCTCGCCGTGATCGACCCGACCGGCATGGAGATCAACATCCTTCAGGCCGACTGCCGTGAGGATGCCGAGTATGTCCGCGACGAGATCAAAAAGGCCTATCCCATGGTAGGGGAGATCACGATCACGGGTCTCGGCGTCGTCATCGGCGCGCACTGCGGCCCGGGCCTTCTGACGATCTTTTATTTCTGCGACGGCCGCAAACCCTGACAGATCAGCGCTTTTGACGCTTTTTTCCCGCGGACAAAAAAACTGTTGACTTTTCTATTCCCGTCTGCTATTATACTTCATGCGCTGAGGCGCAGTCAGTTCACAGATGGGGGTATAGCTCAGCTGGGAGCGCGCGTCATATTTAACCAGCCCCCTGTTCGAGAGAGCTACTTGAAGCAAAAACCCTTATAATTCAATAATAATGCGTCTCCTATGGGGGTATAGCTCAGCTGGGAGAGCGCTTGAATGGCATTCAAGAGGTCAGCGGTTCGATACCGCTTATCTCCACCAGACGCATTATGAAAGGCTTGATTTCTTCGGAGATCAAGCCTTTTTGTTTCCCAAAAAATGAATATTGGGATGATGCTGGCAGCTTCCACCGCCATTCAAGCATCCTCCCTACTACTGACAAAGGCCGTTTCCACGTTCCATGATCGTGAAAGCGGCCTTTTTTTGTTGCCCGGAAATGTGTCTCACCGTGAGACACATTTCCTTGAAAACCGGTGCTTGTTCATAATCCACGTGCATGATCTTCCAGATTAGCCTTCAGTATATAGTTTTGATGTTCGGAGATTTTCCAGATGTGAATCCCAGTATCCGCTGTACAAAAGAACGAGTTTTCACCAATCGGAATGTGAAACAAAGCACCGTATAGCTGGTTTATCATTCCACCATGGGTTATGACTGCAATGACTGTCTCCGAATCGTTTTCCGAAAGAATCCTGTCAAGAACCTTCACAGCTCTGCTGCGAAATGCCACTTTTGACTCCTGCCCATAAACAGCCTGGTCAATGGGAAGATCTTTAACTTCCGGATAGCGTCTGGCCGCATCATCACGTGATAGCCCCGCCAGCAGTCCATTGTTAAACTCCATGAGATCAGAATCAAATGTTATTTCGACTCCTGTTTTTTCCGATAGATGCTGTGCAGTATGGGCAGCTCGTTTCAACGTACTGGCATATATTTTCGTGAGCGTAAAGTTCTCTGCCACATACCTTGACATAGCTTCAGCCTGTGTATGTCCTCTCTCCGTAAGTTCGAAATCCGCTCTTCCCTCATGAACGTCAAGAAGATCCGCTTCAGACTCGCCGTGTCGAATAACCAATATAGTCATTGTAGTATCCTTTCGCATCATAAACGGGAATAAATGCTCTACTTTCTACTTACTTTGTTAATTCGAATGAGGAAGTAAACAACGCAGGGTATCAGCAGGCAATATCCAATGGTCATGAGCCATTGCTTATCAACCAAAGTCCCGATAAATCCGACCGCCATACACGCCGCACAGATAAACATCATGACGCTCATGTTCTTCAGCATCTTTTTCTCATCATATCTGGCCTTCTCTTCCTTTGACATAACATTGTACCCGGCTATCAAGAAGGCTCCCTTTCCAAGCGCGAACACAATACCCAATACAAGAAAAATGAAGGTCATAACACCTTGTCCGATCATGAGCATACCCTCCTCTCAAAACATGTCTCAAACTTGAAACTGGCCTATTCGCCCAACACCATTCTCACCTCAACGGCCGGGGCAATATTAGAGCTGACGATCTCCGTCCCGTCAAATTGAAAACCGCATTTCTGATAAAAACGGATTGCGCGGGCGTTGTTTTTCAAAACCCACAGGCACTTGTTTGGATAGTCCTTGATATGCTCCAGTCCCGCATGCATCAATTTGTATCCGACATCCTTGCCGTAGTAATCAGCCAAAACATATAGCGCGAAAATCTCCCCGTAACCGGGCGCTTCCTCTCCACGATCCCCATAGCACACAAAGCCTACCACCCGCTCACCGTCTTTTGCCACCAGGGTATTCTCTGTCCACCGAAAGGCACGCTCCGTACAGCGCTCCAGCGTGTGCGCGTCCAGATATTTCTTCTCCATCAGGCCGGGATACGCCTCATGCCAGGATTTCCAATGGACATAGGCTTTTCCCCGGATTTCTTCATCGGTCTCCATTTTCTTGATTTCAATATTCATCAGCTATACCTCAATCCCCATCTTCTCTATTAAATCATGGAGGCTTTTGTCGTGCTGGGCTTTACTGATCGCCCCGCGCTCCAGGAACATATCAAGAGTTTGTTTCTGTTTCAAGAATAGCTGCTTGTTCTTCTCCGCATAGGTCAAATGATCCCATGCGGAGTTTTCTAAATTCACGTCCATATTTCTCTCTCTTTCTTATGCTGGCTTTTTCAAAAGCATAGGCGAAGCCGTTGCAAGGATTTCAGCGGCGGCGCTACGGTCTGTCAGATAAGGCCGGACTTCCTTTTCCCCGACGATCACAGGCATACGGTCATGGACTTCGATCATGGACTCGTTGGCCGGGCGCGTGAGAATCACAAAGCGATAGGCGCCGTCAACGAGCTTGTAGATCCCGCAGAGGTAAATCGTCTGCATAGCGTCAACAGTAAACAGATACTTTGTCTTTACCTTGTCGTGATGGCTCCACTCAAAGAAGCCGGACGCCGGGAGAATCACACGACGATCCCGCAGACTGTCAGCAAAGGTTTTCTTTTCCGCTACCGTTTCAAAACGCGCATTGATTATCAGTCTGTTATCCTTGAAGCCTGGAAAGCCGAAGCCCGCCGGGACAGCGACGATCTTCCCGTGCTGATCTATCACAGCCGGGACAATATCGCCGGGAAGAATCTCACCCGTTTTGTACTCTCCGGGATAGTTCTTCTCCATGTACTTGTTGACCGCATCCAGCTTTTCATCCTCGCTGACGCGGGTAAAGTAGTATCTGCCGCACATAACGTATCCTCAAAACTTGTCTCACCGTGAGACACAAAGCAAGCCGCGCTTATCAATAGTTGTCATTCAGACCGTACCGCACGGAGAGGAGCTTGTTCTTATATAGCCTCTCACACTCTAATACTTCATTCCTATCCCTTTTTATAGGGAACACTTCAAGGATTGAATATTGGAAGTTGTGACAGTATTCCGGGTCAGCATTTATCAGTTCAATTAGGCGCTTATTGCCGCCGTGCTTTGTCCGGGCGTACTCACTCCAGCGCCCCCAAATGCCACCTTGTTCACCGCTGGCAGAGCCAATATAGTGTTTTCCCGTTTTTTTGTCCGTTATGAGATACACGCCAGCTACTGCGGAGAGTTTATCATACCACTCTTTGTATGCAGACTGATTGTAGACTATGGTATGTAAGGTATCAAAAGACAGAATGACATCTTCATAGCACTTGAAGCGTATTTCCGATTGAGCAGGTCTGATTTCAAGTATCTCTTTTTCCGTCGTGCCATTTTGACACCAGTTAATCGTTCCGCGTCCCCATTCAATTACAAGCCGGTCTTTAAGATCGGAGAGACAGTCCATAGGCTCTAACTGATAGAGTACACAGCCATCCTCCATTCCCTGATCGAAAACGAAGTTATCTGGAAGCAAGGCTTTATCGAATGGAACAGAGCCCGCCACTCGAAAGCATCCTTGAAAAACACCATTTGTTCCCTCAGTCCCGAGAAAACTGATTACCGAATCACAACCTTGAAAACGTGTCCGGGACTGGACTGACTGATATACGTCCAGCAGTCCAGCCGCATAATTCCCGGCTACAATATCATTTGTGAGATTGTGGCGGATTAGTTTTGTGCGCTTCCAATCAATACCTTGTCCAGCAAATAATTGTTGCAGCTTCATAGTTTCTTCTCCTGTCTGTCTCTTCGATCCTTTGACCGAGGAAAACTTGTCTCACCGTGAAACACAATTATTCCTCTGCTTCTTCCTCTGTGGGCTTCCTGTATGTATGCCACAAGTAGTGATCGAGCTTTCTGTGCCGGAAAGGAATATCAATACCGTTTGCGTCAAGCAGCTCGTCTATGCACTCCTTATAGGCGGTATAGTTGCAGGTCGATCTCCATTGTTCAATGGTCGTCTTATGAAGCCCGGAAACATACTTCGGGAGTGCGTCTTTAACAACTCTATCGAAAATCACATAGTCGTCATTGCCGTAAACGCAAACCGCATGATTTGTGCAATACTTTGTGGAAAAGGAGAAAAGGTTAATCTTGCCGTTGCTCCTTGCAATAATAGGAACGACGGAAGGATCGCCCTGGCGTATGCGTTCATCAAAGTCTTTGATACCGACGATAATGCCTGCAAGCTCTTCCAAAACGATCTTTTGCCTATGACGCCCGATGTTCGTTGAATAGGTCATATCAAACAAGGCAATCTTTAAGGCGACAAGCTCCGGATCGGTGTTGCCCGGAAACCGTTTTAGAATAGAGTCAATAAGCGCATAGTCTGATCCATACCCAGGATCGGCAAGCACCTTTTGATGTTCTTCTTCCAGCATTTCACCCGTAAGCGAGAGGACAGGCTGCGCCTGTCTGCGTACATACGTCTTTTGCTTCCGTTGCGCCGGTCGTTGCTCTTGCGGCAGAACGGTATTTGTTTTTACGGCAAGGAAACTCTTGAAGTAGCGAATACTTGTCAGATAGCCGGAAAGGTATTTGAGCTGATTTGGATAATACGTTTCCAGAAAGCCAAACATCTTATCCCGCAATGAGGCGTCGTCTGTGTTTATCGCTTCCCAAAAGTATTCTTTCCCGCATTTGTTCCATAGCGCAAATATGCTTGCAGCGGTTGTATTCGCTGTGTTCTTTGATTTACCGGTGCTGATGATATAAGAAATATACTCTTCACGAAGAGCGCGTTTGTCAGCGTTTTCAAGAATCATATCTCATTACCCCTCTATCTCACCTTGCACCTGCGCGATTCTAAAAATCGTTGTACTTGAACAGTACGCAATACCAAAAATAGAAAAACGCAACAATAAGTACAGTCAGCATTTCAATCACCCCTCAAAAGCTTTACTCATGGGAAATCTTGATTCCCGATCATTTCCGATCATAAGCATACACGCCTTCCTGTCCAAAAAAACGGACTTTGAGCTGTGCTGCCCCCACGAATACCGTTTTTCCCTT